>JASLFM010000214.1 GCA_030150585.1 Acidovorax sp. | reverse complement strand
GATCGACGACGTGCCGCTGTCGGCCCGCATCTTCAACGACGAGCCCTTCGGCCCCGTGGCCGCCGTGCGCGGTTTTCGCACCATGGAAGAAGCCGTGGCCGAAGCCAACCGGCTGCCCTTCGGCCTCGCGGGCTATGCGTTCACGCGCTCGCTGCAACACGCGCACCTGTTGTCGCAGCGGCTCGAGGTGGGCATGTTGTGGATCAACCAGCCCGCCGCGCCCATGCCCGAGCTGCCGTTCGGCGGCATCAAGGATTCGGGCTACGGCTCCGAGGGCGGCCCCGAGGCGCTCGAGGCCTGCCTGAACACGCGCCTGGTGTCGATCCTCAACGTGTAAGCCCGTTGCGGGGCTCCGCCCACGGAGCCCCCGGGGTGGGCTACTCAGAAGCGGTAGGTGCCCGTGAGCACCACGCTGCGCCGCTCGCCGTAGAAGCAGTCGCCGCGCGCCAGGCACTGCGTGATGTTGACCTTGTCGGTCAGGTTGTTGAGGTTGAGGGCCAGGCGCCAGTCGCCCGCGTCGTAGGCCACCATGGCATCGGCCAGCAGCACCGATGGCGTGTCGATGGCCGTGGTGCCGCTCCACTGCGACCCCGTGTAGCGCACGCCCGCGCCCACCGTCCAGCCGCCGCGCCCCGTAGCGGCGAAGCGGTGCATGAGCCAGGACGAGGCCGTCTGCTGGGGCACGCCCGCCACGCGCTGGCCCTGGTCGCCCGCGTTGCTGCGCGAAATCCGGGCATCGGTATAGGCGTAGCCCACGGTCCAGTCCCAGTGGCGCGCGAGGCTCGCGGTCATCTCGGCCTCGAAGCCCCGGATCTTCACCTCGCCGATCTGCAGGCTGTTGAGCGGGTTCGCGGGATCGTTGGTCTTGCGGTTCTTCTCGCGCAGCTGGTACACGGCCGCGAAGGCCGAGATGCCGCGGCCCTCGGGCATCCACTTCACGCCGGCCTCCCACTGCTCGCCGCGCTGGGGCTTGTAGGGCGTGCCGTACACGTCCACGCCGCCCAGCGGCTGGAACGATTCGGAATAACCCATGTAGGGCGCCCATCCGCCACCGGCCTGGTAGGTCAGGCCCAGGCGCTTGGTCCAGGCCTTGTCGTCGATCGCGGCGGTCGGGCGGCCCTCGGTGTCGGTCTGGGCACGATCATGGCGCAGGCCCATGGTGGCCGTCCACGCGCCCCAGCGCAGCTGGTCCTGCAGGTAGACGCCGAGCTGCTTCTGGCTCACGTCGGGCTGGCGCACCAGCGCCGAGGCCGAGGGCGGCGTGAAGTTGCCGTAGACCGGGTTGTAGACATCGATGGAGGGAGCGACCGCACGCCAGGTGGCCTGGTTCGTGTGGTTGCGCTGCACGTCCAGGCCCGCGAGCACGGTGTGCTCCACCGTGCCCGAACGCAGGTGCCCCTCGACCTGGGTGTCGATGAGCAGCATGCGCCCGCCGTTGCGCTGCCACACGGCGTCGCGCGTCACGGTGCGGTTGTCGGGGTTGAACACGGGGCGCGCGGGCCGGCCCGTGGCGCTGTTGGCCGTGAAGCCCGTGTACAGCGTGCGGTAGTCCACGTCGCTGAGGGTGCGGCGCAGGTTCTGGCGCAGCGTCCAGTCCGCGTTCAGCCGGTGGCTGAAGAGGTAGCCCCACGAGGTGTTGTCCGTGTCGTAGGCGTCCCAGCCGGGCTCGCTGATGAAGGTGTGGGTGGGAATGCGGCCGTAGGGGCTGGGCAGCCGCGTGGCCTGCCAGGGGAAGAAGCCGATCATCGAGTCGCTCTTGTCCCGCTGGTAGTGGGCCTGCAGCGTGAGCGACGTGTCGGCGCTGGGCCGCCAGGTGAGCGACGGCGCGAACACGGTGCGGTCGTCCTTCACATGGTCCACCTGCGAATCGCTGTCGCGGCCTACGGCCACGAGGCGGTAGAGCCACTGGCCCTCAGCGTCGAGCGGCCCGGTGAGGTCGGCCGCGATCTGCTTGCGCGCGTGGCTGCCGATCTGCACCTGCACCTCGCGCAGGCGCTCGGCCTGCGGGCGCTTGGACGCGAGGTTGAGCACGCCGCCCATGCTGCCCTGGCCGTAGAGCACCGACGATGGGCCGCGCAGGAACTCCACGCGCTCCAGCGTGTAGGGCTCCACCTTGATGTTGTTGTAGGTGCCGTAGGTGCGCATGAGGCCGTCGAGGTACTGCGTCACGTCGCCGCCGCGCGCCTTGAACGTGTCCATGCGGCTGTCGAAGTAGCTCGACACGATGCCCGCGCTGTAGCGCGTGGATTCGCGCAGCGTCTGCACGCCCTGGGCCTCCATTTGGTCGCGCGTGACCACGCTGATGGCCTGCGGCGTCTCGATGAGCGGCGTGTCGGTCTTGGTGGCCGACAGCGCACGCTGGGCCACGAAGCCCTGGACGGGGCCCGTGGCGCTCTCCTGCTCGGTGCCTGCGCTGATGGTGACGGAGGGCAGGGTGGTCTCGGTGGTCTGCGCGTGCGCGGCGGTGCCGCACAGCAGGGCCAGGACGGCCTGGGCAGCGGCCGTGCGCGCGGCCGGGGTGGTGCGATGGATCATGTTGCTATGGATAGTGAAGCGGTTTGCGCTTGTAGGATGGGCACCGCAGCGCGGTTTGCTCAAAGACGGCTCCGGGGTCAGAAGGCGTAGTCCAGCGTCACGTACAGCGAGCGCGGCTCGCCGGGCGTGACGGCGGCGAAGCCCGCGGCCGTGGTGGAGGCGTCCACGTAGTAGCGCCGGTTGGTGGCGTTCTTCAGGTTGGCCTGCAGCCGCACGCCGCCCGCGAACTGGTAGCCCATCGCGAGGTCCACCACGGTGTAGCCAGGCAGGCGCCACAGGTTGTCGTTGGCGGTGAACTTGTCGCCCTGGTGCACCAGCCCGCCGCCGATCCACAGGCCCGGTGTCTGGGGCAGGCGGTACTGCGTCCACAGCGACGCGGTGCGCCGGGTGGCGAGCGCGACGCGGTGGCCCACGTTGGCCCCGGCCGTGGTGTCGGCCAGTACCTTCGGGTCGAGGAAGGTGGCCTGGGCCGTGATGCTCCAGCCGGGCGTGATGCGGCCCTGCACCTCGAACTCCAGCCCCTTGATGCGCTGGCGCCCCGTGAGCACCGAGTAGCCCGGGTGCAGCGGGTCGTTGGCCGGGGCGTTCGTGAGTTCCAGGTCGAAGGCCGACACGGTGGTGAGCAGGCGCTGGCTCAGCCATTCCTGCTTCCAGCCCACTTCGAGCTGCTTGCCTTCGGAAGGGGGCGCCGCGCGGTCGCCCCACAGCAGCGTGCCCGAGTTCGCCTGGAACGAGCGCGCATGGCTCACGTACAGCATGCTGCCGGGCGCGGGCTGCCAGCTCAGCGCGGCGCTGGGCTGGGTCTTTCCCACGTCGGTGACGGGTTTGGTGTAGGCGTCCTTGAACCGGTCATGGCGCAGGCCCAGCAGCAGGCTGAAGTCGCCGAGCGCGAGCCGGTCCTGCACGAACAGGCCCGTGTTGCGCGTGTCCGAGGCCACGGCGGCCTTGCCTCCCGAGACCATGGGCGGCACCAGGCCCGCCACGGGGCGGTACAGGTCCACCGCGCCGAGGTTGCCCGTGGCGCGCGCGCCGTAGATCCCTTCGATGGCTCGCCAGTCGAGTCCCGCGAGCAGCGTGTGGCGCACGGCGCCCGTCTGCAACTGCGCGCGCAGCTCGGCCAGCGCGGTGTCCGAGGTGTAGTCCTGCCCCGGTGCGAGCCAGTAACCGCGTGCCACCTTGCCGTTGCTCACGGGGCCGATGGGAGAAACCAGGTTCACGTTGCGGAAGGTCTCGTTGCGCGAGAGGTGTACGCGCCCTTCGAGCCCGTCGGCAAAGCGGTGCTGCAGCTCGGTGGAGTAGAAGCGCAGGTGGCCGTCGGTCTTCAGCCAGGGCTCGCCGTAGAAGGTGCCCACGGGAATGGCGTCCGCGCTGCGCGGGTCCTTGGGGTCGGGCACGGCCAGGCCCACGGTGGAGACGCCTTCGAGGCCCTGGTACTCGGCCTGTGCGCGCCAGCGCGTGTCGGGCGTGATCTGCCATTCGAGGCTGCCCGCCAGGCCCTGCTTGCGCGGCGTGTTGCCGTCCACGAAGCTGCCGCCCCGGCTCGCGCCGCCGTCGAGCCGGTAGCGCAGCGTGCCGTCGGCGTTGAGCGGGCCCGTGAGGTCGAATTCGGCGCTGCGCCAGCCGTGGCTGCCCGCGCCCACCTTCACGCTGCGCAGCGGGTCGGCCTGCGGCCGCTTGCTCACGTAGTTGACGAGGCCGCCCGGCGCGACCTGGCCGAACTCCAGCGCGGCCGGGCCCTTGATGACCTCCACGCGTTCGATGTTGAACAGCGGCGGGTCGATCAGGTGCATGAACTTGGCACCGTCGCGCAGGTAGTTGTAGGTGTTGTTTGCCCACAGACCCCGGATCGCGAACTGCGTGTACGAGCCGGCGTACTCGCTGCGCGAGGACACGCCTGCCGCGTTGCGCAGCACGTCGCGCTCGGTGGTGGCCATCTGCTGTTCCAGCAGCGCGCCGTCGATCACGCTCACGGCGCGCGGCGTCTCGAGCACCGACAGGCCCAGGCGCGAACTGCTCTGCGCGCGCCGCGCGGGCGTGGCGGCGGCGCCGGCGGTGGAGTCAACCACGTCCACCTGGCGCAGGGTGGGGGCGGCGGCAGGCTCGTCGGGCGGAGCCTCGGCGGTCTGTGCGAGCGCGCCGCCGCACAGCAGCCACAGCGCGGCCTGGGCCACGGCCGTGCGGGCGGGGCGGGAGGGAAGAGAACGTTTCATGGTGTTCGGAGAAAGGGGCGAAACACGGGGCGGGCTCAGTGGCCCTTGGGCGCGGCGGGCAGTGCGGGCGACGCGGCGCCGCTGGCCTGCACGAAGGTCAGGGTGGTGAGGTAGCTCACCTCGCCGTATTTCTCGCCGCGGTGCTCGCCGGGGGTCTTGTCGCTGTGCTTGACCTCGGCCACGTACTGGCCCTTCCAGGGCAGCTCGAACTGCACGGTGCCGTCCGCGCCTGCTTCGGCCTCGCGCGCCCAGCCCGAGGGGGCCACGAGCGTCACCTTGGCCTTGGGCAGCGGCGCGCCATGGAAGACCACGCGCAGCTCGCCGGCCTTGCCCGTGGGCACCACGTCGAGCGGGGCGCTCGCGGCCACGGGCTGCGCCAGGCTTGCGACCCAGCGTGCGGCGGGGCGCCACAGCAGCGGCGGCAGGTTGGCCTTGGTGCGCTCGATGAGCGGGTAGGCGGCTTCGGCGAACAGCGTGTCGGCCGCGCCCGCCGTGGCGTAGGTGAAGGCCTCGCGCGTGCGCTGGCCCTCCAGGGCCTGGGCCTTGCCGCCGGCACGCTGCTCCAGCGCGGGCACGCCCTTGAACTTGTCGAGCAGGCCGGGCGAGGTCTCGCGGATGTTGTCGGCGTACTCGCCGAAGTACACGCGGGCCTGGCTGCCCTCGCTCTCGATCCAGACCTGGTGGGCCTGTGCGGCGGTGGCCATGCCTGCGATCAGCAGGGCGGCGGCAAACGGGCGGGTGCGGTTCATGCGGACTCCTTGGGAGATGGGGTGAGTAAAGTGCTATTGAATAAATAGCGGCATGGAAACAGGAGGTAGGCGCCGGTGGCCTGCCTGGCCTCAGAAATGCGTGCGCAGCGTGACCTGCAGCGCGCGCGGCGAGCCCGGCAGGACCAGGTTGTCCACGCTGCCGTGGGCCGAGACGTAGTACTTGCGGTTGGCGAGGTTCTTGAGGTTCACGTCCAGCTCCCAGTCGCCGCGCGTGACCTGCAGTGCGGCGTCGAGCGTGGCGTAGCCCGGCAGCGTGACGAGGTTGGTGAGCGAGGCGAAGCGCGCGCCCACGTAGTTCAGGCCGCCGCCCAGGCGCAGGCCATGGCCCAGGTCCTTCATGCCCCAGAGGAAGGCCGCGTTCCGGGGTGTGAGCGACGGCACTTTGCCCTGCGCGGGCACGGCCACGGTGGGCAATTGGCCCGACGCGGTGG
>JASLFM010000181.1 GCA_030150585.1 Acidovorax sp. | reverse complement strand
TGAGCACGACGTGCCTGTACTCCGACATCGTGCTGCCCACGGCCACCTGGTACGAGAAGAACGACCTCAACACCAGCGACATGCACCCCTTCATCCACCCGTTGTCGGCGGCCGTCGATCCGGCCTGGCAGGCCAAGAGCGACTGGGAAATCTACAAGGGCTTCGCCAAGGCGTTCAGCGAGGTCTGCGTGGGCCACCTGGGCGTGGAGAAGGAGGTGGTGCTCACGCCCATCATGCACGACACGCCCGCCGAGCTGGCCCAGCCCTACGGCGTGCGCGAGTGGAGAAAGGGCGAGTGCGACCTGGTGCCCGGCAAGACCGCGCCGCAGATCGCGGTGGTCGAGCGCGACTACCCGAATACCTACAAGCGCTTCACGGCCCTGGGGCCGCTGATGGACAAGATCGGCAACGGCGGCAAGGGCATTGCCTGGAACACCGAGACCGAGGTGGCGCAGCTCGGCGACCTCAACGGCCGCGTGCGCGAGGAAGGCGCCACGCAGGGCCGCCCGAAGATCGTGAGCGACATCGACGCCACCGAGGTCGTGATGATGCTCGCGCCCGAAACCAACGGCCACGTGGCCTGCAAGGCCTGGGAGGCCCTGGGCAAGCAGACCGGGCGCGACCATGTGCACCTGGCGCTGCACCGCGAGGACGAGAAAATCCGCTTCCGCGACATCCAGGCGCAACCGCGCAAGATCATCAGCTCGCCCACCTGGAGCGGTCTGGAGAGCGAGAAGGTCAGCTACAACGCGGGCTACACCAACGTGCACGAGCTGATCCCATGGCGCACCCTCACGGGCCGCCAGCAGTTCTACCAGGACCACCCCTGGATGCGCGACTTCGGCGAGGGCTTCGTGAGCTACCGCCCGCCCGTGCATCTCAAGACACTGCATGAGGTCGAGGGCAAGAAGCCCAATGGCAACCCCGAGATCCAGCTCAACTTCATCACGCCGCACCAAAAGTGGGGCATCCACAGCACGTACAGCGACAACCTGCACATGCTCACGCTCAACCGTGGCGGCCCGGTGATCTGGCTCAGCGAGGAGGACGCCCGCCGCGCGCAGGTGGTGGACAACGACTGGGTGGAGCTGTTCAACGCCAACGGCGCCATCGCCGCGCGCGCGGTGGTGAGCCAGCGGGTGAAACCCGGCATGGTCATGATGTACCACGCGCAGGAAAAGATCATCAACACGCCCGGCTCCGAGATCACGGGTACGCGCGGAGGCATCCACAACTCCGTCACGCGCATCGTGCTCAAGCCCACGCACATGATCGGTGGCTACGCGCAGTACAGCTACGGCTTCAACTACTACGGAACCATCGGCACCAACCGCGACGAGTTCGTTCTGGTGCGCAAGATGCGCCGCGTCGACTGGATGGACGACGAAGCATCGGCCGCCGCCCCCACGCATGCCTGACCGACAAGGAGAACCACGATGAGAGTACGCGCACAAATCGGCATGGTGCTGAACCTTGACAAATGCATCGGCTGCCATACCTGCTCGGTTACCTGCAAGAACGTGTGGACCAGCCGCCCCGGCATGGAATACGCCTGGTTCAACAACGTGGAGACCAAGCCCGGCATCGGCTACCCCAAGGAGTGGGAGAACCAGGACAAGTGGAACGGCGGCTGGACGCGCCAGGCCGATGGCTCCATCGTCCCGCGCCAGGGTGGCAAGTGGAAGCTGCTCATGCGCATCTTCGCCAACCCCAACCTGCCGCAGATCGACGACTACTACGAGCCTTTCACCTTCGACTACGACCACCTGCAGTCCGCGCCCGAGATGAAGGCCGCACCCACGGCGCGTCCGCGCAGCCTCATCACGGGCCAGCGCATGGAGAAGATCGAGTGGGGTCCGAACTGGGAGGAAATCCTGGGTGGCGAGTTCAGCAAGCGCAGCCAGGACGTGAACTTCGAGCAGGTGCAAAAGGACATCTACGGCCAGTTCGAGAACACCTTCATGATGTACCTGCCGCGCCTGTGCGAGCACTGCCTGAACCCGGCGTGCGTGGCGTCGTGCCCCTCGGGGTCGATCTACAAGCGCGAGGAAGACGGCATCGTGCTCATCGACCAGGACAAGTGCCGCGGCTGGCGCATGTGCGTCTCGGGCTGCCCGTACAAGAAGATCTACTACAACTGGCAGAGCGGCAAGGCGGAGAAGTGCGTGTTCTGCTACCCGCGCATCGAAGCAGGCCAGCCCACCGTGTGCTCCGAGACCTGCGTGGGCCGCATCCGCTATCTGGGCGTGCTGCTCTACGACGCCGACCGCATCGAAGAGGCCGCGAGCGTGGAGCGCGACCGCGATCTGTACGAGGCGCAGCTCGGCATCTTCCTTGACCCGAACGACCCCGAAGTGATTCGCCAGGCGCGCATCGACGGCATTCCCGACAGCTGGCTCGAGGCTGCCAAGAACAGCCCCGTCTACAAGATGGCCGTGGACTGGAAGGTGGCCCTGCCGCTGCACCCCGAGTACCGCACGCTGCCCATGGTGTGGTACGTGCCGCCCCTGTCGCCCATCACGGCCGCTGCCAACGCGGGCCATGTGGGCGTGAACGGCGACATTCCCGACGTGTCGCAGTTGCGCATCCCCGTGCAGTACCTGGCCAACCTGCTCACGGCCGGGGACACCGGCCCCGTGGTGCGCGCGCTGGAGCGCATGCTCGCCATGCGCGCCTACCAGCGCGACAAGCATGTGGAGCAGCGCCAGAACCTGGCCGTGCTGCAGCAGGCCGGTCTCACGGTGCACGAGGTGGAGGACATGTACCACGTCATGGCCATCGCCAACTACGAGGACCGCTTCGTCATCCCCTCCGCGCACCGCGAGTATGCCGAGAACGCCTTCGACCTGCGCGGCGGCTGCGGCTTCTCGTTCGGCAACGGTTGCTCGGACGGCGCCTCCGAAGTGAGCATGTTCGGCGGCAAGAAGCCCCGCACGATTCCCATCAAGGCCACGGTCTAGGGCGCGAAGGAGCCAACCATGATGTTCAAGAAGACGCCCGAATCCCTGCGCCTCACGCTGCGTGCGCTGGCGCACCTCGTGGGCTACCCCAACGCCGAGCTGCGCGCTCAGATGCCGGGCCTGCTCGACGCGCTGCGCCTGGAGCAGTCGCTGCCTGCCGCGCGGTTGCTCGAGATCGAAGGCCTGTGCCGCCAGCTCTGTGCGATGGAGCCCTACGAGGCCGAGGCGCGCTACGTGGATACGTTCGACCGGGGTCGCCAGACCTCGCTGCACCTGTTCGAGCACGTGCATGGCGATTCGCGCGAGCGCGGCCCCGCGCTCATCGACCTGCTGCAGACCTACGAGCAGGCGGGCCTGCGCTTCGAGGCGCCCGAGCTGCCCGACCACCTGGGCGTGGTGCTGGAGTTCGCGTCCACGCAGCCGCCGGCCGTGGCGCGCGAGTTCCTTGGCGAGATGGCCCATATTCTCAACGCGCTGTTCACGGCGCTGGCCGACCGTGGCAACCCCTACGCGAGCGTGATCGCGGCCGTGCTCGAAGTCACGGGCCAGCGCGTGCAGGCCGTTGCCATCGCGCCCGAGCCGGGGCTTGACGACACCTGGGCCGAGCCTGCGGCTTTCGACGGCTGCAGCACCCGGGGCCAGGGGCGGCCCGGCGACCCCCAGCCCGTGCATTTCGTGCGCCATCCGGTGAATGCCGCGAACGACGGCGCGCGCGCTTCCTCCCACCCCCAAGGAGTCTCGGTATGACCGCCTGGATCGACACCCTGCTGTTCGGCATCTACCCCTACATCTGCCTGGCCGTGTTCTTCATCGGCAGCTGGGCGCGCTTTGACCGCGACCAGTACACGTGGAAGAGCGACTCCTCGCAGCTGCTGCGCACCGGCAGTCTGCGCTGGGGCAGCAACCTGTTCCATGTCGGCGTGCTGTTCCTGTTCTTCGGCCACACGGTGGGCATGCTCACGCCCCATGCGCTGTATGAGCACTTCATGGGCGCGGGCGCCAAGCAGCTCATGGCCATGGTGAGTGGCGGCATCGCGGGCCTGCTGGCCTTCGCGGGCGTCACGCTGCTGCTCCACCGTCGCCTGTCGGACGCGCGCATCCGCGCCACCAGCAAGACCAGCGACATCCTGCTGCTGTGGATCCTGTGGGTGCAGCTCGCCCTGGGCCTGGCCACCATCCCGCTGTCGGCGCAGCACCTCGACGGCTCGATGATGATGCGCCTGGCCGAATGGGCGCAGCGCATCGTCACCTTCCGCACGGGCGCGGTGGATATGCTCGGGGGCGCGAGCTGGGTGTTCAAGGCCCACATGGCCCTGGGCATGACGGTGTTCCTCATCTTCCCGTTCACGCGCCTCGTGCATGTGTGGAGCGGCTTCGGCACGCTGGCCTACGTGCTGCGTCCCTACCAGCTCGTGCGCGCACGCCGCCTGAACCTGCCGGCGGACCACGGGCAGGCCGATGGCCAGCGCCGCACGGCCTGAACCCCAGCGAAAGGAGTACGCCATGTCCCACCAAGCCTGTGGTTCCGGAACCTGTGGCTGCGCAACCGCCGCAGCCGACCTCCCGGCGGCGCCCGCGCAGGGCGCGGCCCGCGTGAACGGCGTGCCGCTGCACGCGCCGGGCGAGCAACTGCCGCCCGAGGCACTGCGCCAGCGCGCCTGCACCGAGCTGCTGCGCCAGCAGGCCCAGCGCGAGGGGCTGCTGCCTGCGACCGACCTGCCCGGCACCGACGGCGCCACGAGCGCCGAGGCCGCGCAAGCCATCGAGCGCCTGCTCGACCAGGCGCTGCAGGTACCCGACCCGTCCGAGGAGGCCTGCCGCCGCTACCACGCCGCGCACCCGACGTTGCAAGGCCAGGGCGAGCGCCTGCGCCTGCGCCACGTGCTGTTCGCCGTCACGCCCGGCGTGGATGTGAAGCTGCTGCGCCAGCGCGCCGAGGCGCTGCTGATCGAGCTGCGCTGTGCCGACGACGGCGGCGCGCGCTTTGCCGATGCCGCGCGCCAGTGGTCCAACTGCCCGAGCGGGCAGGAGGGAGGCGAGCTTGGCTGGCTGGCCCGCGAGGACTGCGCTCCCGAGTTCGCGCGCGAGGTGTTCGGCTCGGCCGAAGTAGGGGTGCTGGCGCGCCTCGTGCACAGCCGCTTCGGCCTGCACGTGGTCGAGGTCTGCGAGCGCGAGGCGGGCCGCCCGCTGGCGTTCGAGGAGGTGCGGGCTTCCGTGGCGCTGCTGCTGCGCCAGCAGGCCTGGGTGAACGCGCTGCGCCAGTACCTGCAGCTCCTGGCCGGATCGGCCGAGATCGAGGGCGTGCAGCTCGACGCGGCCGACACGCCGCTCGTGCAGTAGGCGCCTGCGCAGCCCATGCCCGACGACGAGCTGCTGCACCGCCTGCGGCGTTTTCACGAGCACGGCTTTCCGCCCTACCGCGAGCGCTTCCAGGCCCTCGTCGATGAGGGCCAGCACCCCACGACGCTGTTCATCGGCTGCTCGGATTCGCGCCTCGTGCCCTACCTGCTCACCGGGGCCGGGCCGGGCGAGCTGTTCCTGGTGCGCAACGTGGGAGCTTTCGTGCCGCCCTATGATGGCTCGTATGGCCACCACGGCACGGCGGCGGCCATCGAGTTCGCCGTGCTCAACCTGCATGTGAGCCGCATCGTGGTCTGCGGCCACAGCCACTGTGGGGCCATCAAGGCGCTGTACGGCGAGGTGTCGCCCGAAGCGCGCAACCTGCAGCGCTGGCTCGACCTGGGCCGCGAGGCCATGCTGCCCGTGCAGCCTGGCCCCGAGGCCCTGCGTCGCACCGAGCAGCGCGCGGTGGTGCTGCAGCTGGAGCGGCTCATGGACTACCCCATGGTGCGCGAGCGCGTCGAGGCGGGGCGCATCAGCCTGCACGGGTGGCACTACGTCATCGAGGAGGGCGAGGTGCATGTGTTCGACGTGCGAACCGGCGGTTTTGTTGCGGCGTCGCAAGCATCGAACAGCGGCACGGGGCCCTACCATCCGTATGTGGAGCATGATGGGCAGGTTCTCGTCGATTGAAAAGGACACCCTCCATGCAACGCGATGACCTTGGCCGCGCGCAGGACGCGACGGCCACCCAGCCCATCAGCCTCGACGTGCTGAGGGAAAAGTACCTCAAGGCTGGCGAGACCAGCGCCGAGGAGCTGTTCGGCCGCGTGGCGCACGCGCTGGCCTCGGTCGAGCCCGCGGCGCGGCGCGCGGAGTTCGAGGCGCTGTTCCTCGCGAACCTGCGCGCGGGCGCCATCGGCGCGGGGCGCATCATGAGCGCGGCGGGCACCGACATCCAGGCCACGCTCATCAACTGCTTCGTGCAGCCCGTGGGCGACTGCATCCAGGGCGTGGACGATGCCGGCTATCCCGGCATCTATGAAGCCTTGCGCGAGGCCGCCGAAACCATGCGCCGCGGCGGCGGCGTGGGCTACGACTTTTCGCGCATCCGCCCGCGCGGCGCGCGCGTGCGCGCCACGGCATCCCTGGCCTCGGGGCCGTGCAGCTACATCAATGTGTTCGACCAGTCCTGCGCCACGGTGGAGAGCGCGGGCGCGCGCCGGGGCGCGCAGATGGGCGTGCTGCGCATCGACCACCCCGACGTGCTCGACTTCATCACGGCCAAGCGCACGCCGGGGCGCTGGAACAACTTCAACGTTTCCGTGGGCGTGACCGACGCCTTCATGCAGGCCGTGGTGGAGGACCGGCCCTGGGAGCTCGTGCACCGCGCCGAGCCGGGCGCCACGCTGCGCGCGCAGGACGGCGTGCGCGAGCGCGGCGATGGCCTCTGGGTCTACCAGACCGTGCAGGCCCGCGCGCTGTGGGACACCATCATGCGCTCGGCCTACGACTTCGCCGAGCCGGGCATCCTGTTCCTCGACCATATCAACGAGGACAACAACCTGCACTACTGCGAGTCCATCCAGGCCACGAACCCGTGCGGCGAGCAACCGCTTCCTCCCTATGGCTGCTGCGACCTCGGGCCCATCATCCTCACGCGCTTCGTGCGGCACCCCTTCGGTTTCTCAGGTGAACCCGCGTTCGATTTCGAGGCCTTCGAGCGCGTGGTCGCCACGCAGGTCCGCGCGCTCGACAACGTGCTCGACGTGACCTACTGGCCGCTGCCGCAGCAGCGCGAGGAGTCGGCGGCCAAGCGGCGCATCGGCGTGGGATTCACGGGCATGGGCAACACGCTGGCCATGCTGCGCCTGCGCTACGACGCGCCCGAGGGCCGTGCCATGGCCGCGCGCATTGCCGAGCGCATGCGCGACGCAGCCTACGCGGCCTCGGTGGCGCTGGCGCAGGAGAAGGGCGCGTTCCCGAAGTTCGACGCCGCCGGCTATCTGGCCCCCGGCACCTTTGCAAGCCGTCTGCCGGCCGCGCTGCAGGAGACGATCCGCGCGCACGGCATCCGCAACAGCCACCTGCTGTCGGTAGCGCCCACGGGCACGGTGAGCCTGGCGTTCGCCGACAACGCCTCGAACGGCATCGAGCCCCCCTACTCGTGGACCTATACGCGCAAAAAGCGCGAGGCCGACGGCAGCCGCAGCGAGTACACCGTGGAAGACCACGCCTGGCGCCTGTACCGCGAACTCGGCGGCGATGTGCAGCGGCTGCCCGCCTACTTTGTCTCGGCGTTGGAAATGTCCGCCGCCGACCACATCGCGATGATGGAGGCGGTGCAGCCCTTCGTGGACACGGCCATCTCCAAGACCGTGAACGTGCCGGCCGACTACCCCTACGAGGACTTCAAGGGCCTGTACCTGCAGGCGTGGCGCGCGCGGCTCAAGGGCCTGGCCACCTACCGCCCCAACGCCATTCTGGGCGCCGTGCTCGAGGCCGCGCCGCCGCCCGCCGAGGTGCCTGTGCCCGCGCCGGCTCCCGTGGACCCCATGCGCACCGTGATCGAGAGCCGCCCCAAGGGCGCGCTATCGGCCGTGGCCGAGAAAGTGGAGTACTGGACGCAGGAGGGGCACAAGACGCTGTACCTCATCGTCTCCTTCCTGCCCGTGCCCACGGGCGTGGGCGACCGCACGGTGGACCGCGCGATCGAATTCTTCATGCCCGTGGGGCAGAGCGGCGAATCGCAGCAGTGGATCACGTCGAGCATGCGCCTGCTGTCGCTGGCCGCACGCGGGGGCTTCCTCGAGCGCGCGCTCAGCGACATGCGCAAGGTGGCCTGGGACCGCGGCCCAGTGCGCCTGGGAACGCACGAGAAGGCCGATGGCACGCACGTGCCGCTGTGGCACGACTCCGAGGTCGCGGCCCTGGCCTATGCCGTGCAGAACATCCTCGCGCGCCGCGTGGCGGACCCGGTGCAGCAGAGCCTGCCGCTGGACGAGCCCGCGCCGGGACCCGTGGGCATGCCGCCGCCCATGGCCGGCAAGAAGTGCCCTGAGTGCGGCGCCCACGCCGTGATCCGCAAGGACGGCTGCGACTACTGCACGCAGTGCGGGTACATGGGGTCCTGCGGATGACCCAGCCCGGCGGTCCCACCCGCCCGAATATCCCGCTGCGACCCGTGGCAGGACGGCCCTCGCCCGAGGCGCTCGCGCGGCTGGACCGGCGCTGGCGCTTCGCCACGCTGGGCTGGGCGCCGCACCGGCTGGGGTTCTTCCTTGCGATGGTGGTGCTGGCGGCGTCGGGCCTCTGGTGGGCATTCGTGCAATGGGGGCGGGTGCTACCCGCCCTGGCGCCGCCGGCCGCGCTGCCGCCCTTCATCGCGCACGCGGCGGTGATGACCTTCGGCTTCATTCCGCTGTTCTTCGCGGGCTTCTTGTTCACGGCCGGGCCCAAGTGGCTGGGTGTGGAGCCCTGGCCCGTCCCGGTGCTGCGCGCGCCGCTGCTGCTGCAGGCCGCGGGCTGGATCGCATGGCTCGCGGGCGCGCTCTGGCTCCCGGCGCTGGCCTGGGCGGGCTGCGCGGCCGCCGCGCTGGGCCTGGCGTGGATGACGGCGCTGTTCTGGCGCCTCGTGCGGCGCAGCCGCGCGGAGGACCAGATGCATGCGCGCCTCGTGGGCGCCGCCTGCGTGCTGGGCTGCGTGTGCCTTGCTGCGGTGGGAGCGTCGGTCGCGGCGGGGCAGTGGGCTGGGGCGCGGGCCTGGGTGCTCACGGGGCTATGGGGCTTCGTCGTGGTGGTGTACGTGGCCGTGGCGCATCGCATGATCCCGTTCTTCACGACGAGCGCGCTGCCGGGCATGCAGGCATGGCGGCCGTCCTGGGTGCTGGGGCTCATGGTGGGCGCTGCGCTGTTCGAGGCGGCGGCGGCCTGGGTAGAGGGGCTCGCGCTGCCGCCGGGCACCGCCGTGGCCTGGGCCTTCGCACGCGGTGTGCTCGAACTCGCGGCGGGCGGCGTGCTGCTGTGGCTGGCCTGCGCCTGGGGTCTGGTGCAAAGCCTCAAGAACCGGCTGCTCGCCATGCTGCACCTGGGCTTTTCCTGGCTCGGGATCGCGTTCGTGCTCGGCGGCGCGGCGCAATGCTGGGGCGGGTGGTTGGGCACGCCGGTGCTGGGCCTGGGCATGCTGCACGCGCTGTCGATGGGGTGCCTGGCCTCGCTCATGCTGGCCATGGTGTCGCGTGTATCGTGCGGCCACGGCGGGCGCCCGCTGGTGGCCGACCGGACGCTGTGGCTGCTGTTCTGCACGCTGCAGGCGGCCGTGGTGGTGCGCCTCGGCGCGGCCGCCGTTCCGGCCGGGGCCGCGTGGCTGCTGCCGCTGGCCGCGCTGCTGTGGGCCGCCACCATGGCCGTCTGGGGGGGGCGCCTGGGCAACTGGTACGGCCGCCCGCGCGCGGACGGCCGGCCGGGGTAGGCGGGTATTGCTTTCAAGCCCTGAGTTGTCCATGCCGGATCCACTGCCCTCCGAATCGCAGGCCGCGCTGCTGCTGCAGTCGCGCCAGACCGTACTGCCCAAGCGCCTGGGTGCGCCGGGGCCTGACGCTGCGCAGCTCCGCGCCCTCTTGGGGGCCGCGGCCCATGCGCCCGACCACGGCCGCCTGCTGCCCTGGCGCTTCGTATGCATTCCGGCTGGCGCGCGCGCCGCGCTGGGCGAGGCCTTTGCACAGGCCCTGCTGGAGCGCGATGCCGCAGCCACGCCAGCGCAGCAGCAGGATGCGCGCGAGAAGGCGCAGCGCGCGCCCGTGTTGCTGCTGCTCGTGGTCGACGGCGAGCGGGGTGACCCGGCGATCGGCTGGGACGAGCGCGTGGTGTCGGCGGGCTGCGCGGTGCAAAACCTGCTGCTCATGGCCACGGCCCAGGGCTTCGGCTCGGCGCTCACGAGCGGCAAGGCCCTGCAGTCGGGGGCGCTGCGCGCGCTGTTCGGGCTGGAGCCGGGCGAGCGGGCGCTGTGCTTCGTCAGCGTGGGCACGGTGGTGTCGCGCAAGGTGGCGCGCGAGCGCCCTGCCGCGTTGGATTATGTGGGCACCCTGGAGCCTGGGCGGGGCATCATTCCCGGGTGGGAAGGAGTCCTATGACCATGGCCAAGGGTGTTTCGCTGCCGGGGTTTGAAAGCCCGGCCGTGGGCTTTGAGCAGCCCTTCGAGATGCTGCGTGCCTGCCACGACCGCGTGCAGCGCATGCTGACACTGCTGCAGCGCCTGCGCGGCTATCTGCACGAGCGCACGGGCGACGAGGTGGCCCGCCAGGCAGCGCGCGACGTGATGCGCTATTTCGACCAGGCCGCGCCGCTGCACCACCAGGACGAGGAGCTGCACGTGTTCCCGCTGCTGCTGGCGCAGGGTTCGCCTGAAGTCGTGGCCCTGGTGCGCCAGCTGCAGCGCGACCATGTCTGCATGACGGCCGACTGGGCCGCCGCGCGCGTGCCGCTGCAAGCGCTGGCGGCGGGCGAGATCCTCGTGTTCACGGCCGAGCAGGAGGCGCTGTTCGACCGCTTTGCGGGCCGCTATGCCGACCACATCCGCCACGAGGAATGCCGCGCCTATCCGGCAGCGCAGCGCCTGCTGGACCCCGAGGCGCTCGCGCCGATCGGGCAGGAAATGGCCCGCCGCCGCGGAGCCGGCTGAGGGCGGGCATTCGCCCGCCGCGATGGGGGGCGTGCCGTTCGGGCAACGGAGTGGGAGCGCGCAGGGGCGGCGAACGCGGTACTTTCGGTGGTTCCGCCGAGTTGCCATGCGCCTGAATCCACCTGTCCGCATTCTTCTCACCCTGGCGCTGGCCCTGGCTGCCGCCTGGGGCTGTGTGGCGCTCAAGACACCGCTGCCCTGGATGATCGGCCCGCTGGTGGCGACTTCGCTGCTGTCCATGGGCGGCGCGCCCACCGAGAGCTGGGGGCCGCTGCGCAACGCGGGGCAGTGGGCCATTGGTTCGGCGCTGGGGCTGTACTTCACGCCGCAGGTCACGCAGCTCATCGCGGGGCTGTGGTGGGCCATCGCATGGGGCATTGTCTGGGCGCTGTGGCTGGGCTGGCTGTTCGGTGCGTGGCTCTACCGCATCCATGCACCGCGCATGCATGGCGTGCCGGCCAGCATGCTGCGGGCCACCAGCTACTTTTCGGGCGCGATCGGCGCGGCTTCGGAGATGACGCTGCTCGCCGAGCGCGAGCATGCGCGCACCGACCTCGTGGCCGCGAGCCATAGCCTGCGCCTCGTGATCGTCACGGTAGCGATTCCGTTCGCGTTGCAATGGAGCGGCCTGCAGGGCCTGGATGCGCTGTCGCCGCCCGCTGCGCGCGTGGTGAGCGGGCCGGGGCTTGCATGGCTGGCGGTGCTCACGGGGGCGGGGGCGTGGGCCATGGCACGGCTGGGACGTGCCAACCCCTGGTTCATGGGAGCGCTCCTGGTGGCCATGGGGCTCACCATGGCGGGCGTCGCGCTGTCGGCCGTGCCGCAGGCGCTCGTGAATGCGGCCCAGCTCGTGATCGGTGTGAGCCTGGGCGTGCGCTTTCGCCGCGAATTCCTGCACACGGCACCGCGCTGGCTGGCGTCGGTGGCGTTCGGCACCGTGGTGCTGATGCTGCTGTGCGCGCTGTTCGCCGCCGTGCTGGCCTGGGTCACGGGGCTGCCGTGGGTCACGCTGCTGCTGGGCACTTCGCCGGGCGGTATCACCGAGATGGCCATCACGGCCAAGGTGCTGCAG
The DNA here is from genome assembly GCA_030150585.1 of Acidovorax sp. Taxonomy (GTDB): domain Bacteria; phylum Pseudomonadota; class Gammaproteobacteria; order Burkholderiales; family Burkholderiaceae_C; genus JASLFM01. Next base: position 9,692 of record JASLFM010000181.1, on the reverse strand, counting down.
CTGGGTGTGCCCGTGGTGATGGCATTCCAGGTGTGCCGCCTGATCGCGGTGCTGTTGCTGGTGGAGCCGCTGTACCGCCGGATCTATCCGGCAGGTTGACAGGAAAAGAAGGCGCTGTGCCATAGAGGCCGCAGCGCCTGCGAGGCGGCCCCCCAGGCGGAGGCCGCACGAGGCTGGGCCTCAGTGCACGACCACGGGGTTCTGCGCGAGCCCCGCGTAGCGGTCGAGGGTGTCTTCCACCTCTTCTTGCGTGGGCGTATCCCGCTGCCAGGCCAGGATCTGCTGCTGGAACATTTCAGCCCAGGAGCCGTCGAGGTAGACCTCCTTGCCGGAGCGCTTGTCCACGATCTCGAAGCCGTGGCGTGCGAGTTGCGGCACGGGCGGCACAGTGTCGTCGCCAGCGGGGACCGCAGCAGGCTGCTGAACGGCATCGGGCAGCATGTGGACCACCACGAAGGATTCAGAGTCGTAGAGCATTTGCATGGCGTTCCCCCTTTGCGTGTGCTTGTCAGATGACAGCGGGGCCCTCGAAGTTCAAGGCCTGGGGCCTGCCGGGAGCTTCTTTACAGTATTTCATGAAAGCAACGCGGCTCCGGGCTCGTGCGCTACTTTCTTTGGTGCGCGGGCTCTACGGCGGGCCGCTGCCGTTGAGGCGCAGGTCGGCGAAGTCGCCGTTGGGCTGGCTCAGGCGGATGCGCACGGGCAGGTACTGCAGCGAGGGGGCGAGCCACAGCTCGGCCTGCTGGTCGGAGTCGCGGCGCGGCAGGCGCTGCAGTTTCAGGGCGGGGGTGGCGCCCACGGGCAGCTCGAGGGTTTCGGGGCCCTCGACGCGGAAGGTCCAGCGGTCGGCCGCGCGCGGGCCCACGGTGGTCAGGGTGATCTCGGTGCCCGGGGGGTAGCGCCCCGGATCGGCGGCGAACATGGCCGCGAGCTGGATGAACACGCTGAGCCGGTCTTGCGCGCCCGGAGCGACGGGCGCGGAGGGCGTGTTGGCGCTGAACGTGACGCGCCCCTGGGTGAAGTCGAAATGCGCGGCCTGCTCGCTGCGCACCTTGTCGCCGAAACGGGTGGGCAGCAGCCCGCGCTCGGTCACCTGGCCCACGCTGGTTTGCGCGCGCGTGCCCATGAGGAAGGCGCTGATCTCCTGGCGCGCCTCGTAGCGGCTGCCGTCGTGCTTCCACACGAGCTCGGCGCGAGCGCTGTAGTTGAAGCGTTTGACCTGGCCGCTCACGTCGAAGGCGAGGCGCATGGGCGCGGGAATCCGCACCGGCGGCGGCGTGGTGCTGCCCGGGCGGCCTGTGGCGCCGCCGGGTGGCGCGATGTCCACGCCGGGGTCTTCGGGTGCGGCGGGCGTGCTTGCGGGGGCCTTGGGGGCGCTGGCCTCCGCCACCGGGGGCTCTGCCGCAGCGGAAGCCGGCGCCGATGCCGGCAGGGCAGGCTCCGAAGCCACCGGCGCGGGCGGGAGCGGCTCGCTCGCCGAAGGCTGCTCGGCCGGGGCCGTGGCTTCGGCCGGCGCCGCATCGGCGACGGTAGCGGGTTCAGGGGCCTGCGTGGACTCGCCGGCAGGTTCCGGCGCGGGCGGCGGGGGCGCGGGGCGGGGCTTGGGCGGCCGTGGCGCCGGGGGCTTGGCAGGGGAGGGTGCGGGCTGGGGGGGCTCCGGCGCGGCGGCCAGGGGCGGCGGCGCGATGCTGCGGGTGCTGAACACCGCCCCGATGGGGCCGCGCGGGCCGTCCCAGCGCAGCGGCAGGCCGCCCAGCACCAGCCAGTGCAACACCAGCACCAGGGCCGTGATCAGCAGCAGCGCGCGCCGGGGCATGGGGCCGCCAAGGTGGTCAGGCGCAGCCCCAGCCCAGATCGCTCGAGAGCTGGGCCGCGGCGGCGCGCAGCGGCGCGTCGATCGCGCCGCCCCACTCGGGGTCGAAGGTGGCAACCGAGCCGAGGGTGGTGATGCCCACGACGAGGTGGCCGTCGGCGTCGAACACGGGCGCGCAAAACGCGACGATGCCGGGTAGCAGCGTGTCGACCACGCGCGCCGAGCCGCGTTCGCGCACCTCGCGCCACAGCGCCTGGACCGCTTCGGGCGTGCGGGGCAGGTCGGTGCGGTGCATTTTGCCGGCTTGTGCGATTTCCTCGGCGATCAGCGGGGCCGTGATTTCGGGCGCCAGGTAGGCGCCGAAGCAGCGGCCCGTGGCCGACGAGAGCAGGGGCATCACATCGCCCAGGCGCAGGTTGGCCGTGACGGCCTGGGGCGACTCCTCCCAGTGCACCATGGTCGGCCCCCGGTTGCCCCAGACGGCCAGCGCCAGCGTGTGGCCGATGGCCTCCATGAGCGTGGGCATGCGCTCGCGCGCCAGGCGGACGGCATCGAGACGGGAGAGCGAAGCAAGCCCTAACTTGAGCGCCGCAGGGCCCAGGTCGTAGCGCGAGGTACGGCTGTCCTGCGTGACCAGGCCCAGGCGCTGGAAGCTCACGAGGTAGCGGTGTGCCTTGGCGGCGCTCATGTCGGCCGAGGCTGCGAGGTCCTTGAGCATGAGCGGGCCCCGCGCCCGTGTAAGCCCTTCGAGCAGAGCAAACCCGACCTCCACGGATTGGATGCCTGCGCGTTCCTTGTCCATCTGCACTAGAATTTGCGAGTTTTGTTTAGTTAAATCAATTTACCCAAGCGTAATTTACGCTAGGCGTTGCCCCTTCCGAGACAAAGGTCTGCCCATGAAACTCGCCACCTACAAAGACGGTTCGCGCGACGGCCAGCTGGTCGTCGTCTCCCGCGACCTGAGCACAGCGCATTATGCGACCGGCATCGCCAGCAAGCTGCAGCAGGTGCTGGACGACTGGAACTTCCTCTCGCCCCAGCTGCAGGACCTGTACGACCAGCTCAACGCGGGCAAGGCGCGCCATCCGTTCCCCTTCGATCCGCAGCAGTGCATGGCGCCGCTGCCGCGCGCCTACCAGTGGGCCGATGGCTCGGCCTACATCAACCATGTGGAGCTGGTGCGCAAGGCGCGCAACGCCGAGGTGCCCGCCACCTTCTACACCGACCCGCTGATGTACCAGGGCGGCAGCGACGACTTCATCGGGCCCTGCGACGACGTGGTGGTGCCCAGCGAGGCCATGGGCATCGACTTCGAGGCCGAGATCGCTGTCGTCACGGGCGACGTGAAGATGGGCGCCACGCCCGAGCAGGCGCTGGAGGGCATCCGCCTCGTGATGCTGGCCAACGACGTGTCGCTGCGCAACCTCATCCCGGCCGAGCTGGCCAAGGGCTTCGGCTTCTTCCAGAGCAAGCCCGCCACGGCCTTCAGCCCCGTGGCCGTCACGCTGGACGAACTGGGCGACGCCTGGGATCACGGTCGCCTGCACCTCACGCTGCAGTCCACCTGGAACGGCCGCAAGGTCGGCATGTGCGACGCGGGCCCCGAGATGACGTTCCACTTCGGCCAGCTCATCGCCCACATCTGCAAGACGCGCAACGTGCGCGCGGGCTCCATCGTGGGCAGTGGCACCGTGAGCAACAAGGACTGGGCCAAGGGCTATTCGTGCATCGCCGAGAAGCGCTGCATCGAGACCATCCAGGACGGCAAGCCCTCGACCGAATTCATGAAATACGGCGACACCATCCGCATCGAGATGAAGGGCAAGGACGGCCAGAGCCTGTTCGGCGCCATCGAGCAGGCCATCGCCGCCCCCGCCGCCTGATCTGCGGCCCGATTTCCACCACACACCCACAAAGGAGACATCTTCCATGGACCGCCGACACTTCCTGGCCTCGCTGGCCGCCACTTCCGCCACCGTCGCCACGCCCTGGGCCCAGGCCCAGAGCTGGCCCGAGCAGCTGATCCGCTGGGTCGTGCCCTACCCGGCGGGCGGCGGCACCGACGTGCTCGCGCGCACCGTGGCCGAAGCCATGCGCCAGACCCTGGGCCAGCAGATCGTGGTGGACAACCGCCCCGGCGCCTCGACCAACATCGGCGCGCAGATCGTGGCCACGGCCAAGCCCGACGGCTACACCATCATGTCGGCCGACAACGCCGTTCTGGCCTACAACGAGCACCTGTTCAGCAAGCTGCCCTTCAGCCCCGAAAAGGACTTCACCTACGTGGGCGGCATCAGCCGCTTCCCGATGGCCCTGGTGGTGCACCCCTCGTTCGAGGCCAAGAACATGAAGGAATTCCTCGCCTACGTGCGCGCCAACCCCGGCAAGGTGAACTACGCCTCGCCCGGCAACGGTTCGCCGCACCACCTGGCGATGGAGATGTTCAAGGCGCGCACCAATACCTTCCTCACGCACATCCCCTACCGCGGCGCCGCACCCGCCATGGCCGACGTGATGGGCGGCCAAGTTCCGTGCATGTTCCTGGACCTGGCTTCGGGCCTGCCCGTGATCCAGTCGGGCAAGGTGCGCGCTCAGGCCATCGGCACGGCCAAGCGCGTGGCCACGCTGCCCGACGTGCCCACGCTGGCCGAAGTCGGCGTGCCCGATACCGAGGTCTATGCCTTCCAGGGCATCCTGGGGCCGGCGGGCCTGCCGGCCACCGTGACGCAGCGCCTCAATGCCGACCTCAACAAGGCCCTGGTCAACCCCGCCGTGGTCAAGCGCATGCAGGACTTCGGCATGGAGGCCCTGCCCGGCACGCCCGAGCAGTTCCGTGCCATGGCGCGCGCCGAGTCCAAGCGCTGGGGAGCGATCATCAAGGCCGCCGGCGTGAAGCTGGACTGAGCCGAAGCTACCCCCGCAGGGGGCTCGATAAAAAGAGCTGCTGGCGCTTGCTCATCAAGCGCCAGCAGCTCTTTTTTTAATAGCATGTGCCGGGCTTGCCGCGCACGGCGCGGCAGGCTTGCGCCAAAGCCGCTACGCTGCAGGGCTTGAACGACACGGAGCCCCTATGCTGAACTTCGACTTCCAGAACCCCACCCGCATCGTTTTCGGCCAGGGCCGCATCGCCGACCTGGCCAAGCTCGTGCCCGCGCAGGCCCGCGTGCTCATCCTCGTGGGCGGCGCCAGCGCCGAGAAGACCGGCACCCTGGCCGAGGTGCGCCAGGCCCTGGGCGAGCGCCACCACGCCACCTTCGCGGGCATCGAGCCCAACCCCAGCTACGAAACCTCGCAGCGCGCCGTGCAGCAGATCCGCGAAGGCGGCTTCGACTTCCTGCTCGCCGTGGGCGGCGGCTCGGTGATCGATGCCGTGAAGTTCATCGCGGCGGCTGTGCCTTTCGAGGGCGACCCCTGGGCCATTCTCGAAAAGCGTGGCCGCAACATCGCGCGCGCGCTGCCGTTCGGCGCCGTGCTCACGCTGCCGGCCACGGGCTCGGAGATGAACAACGGCGGCGTCATCACGCACCGCGCCAAGGGGGCCAAGCTCGCCTTCAGCAGCGCGCACTGCTACCCGCAGTTTTCGGTGCTTGACCCCACCAAGACCTACACGCTGCCGCCGCAGCAGCTCGCCAATGGCGTGGTCGATGCCTTCGTGCACACCGTGGAGCAGTACCTGACCTATCCTGTCGATGCGCGCGTGCAGGATCGCTTTGCCGAAGGCCTCCTGTTGACGCTGATCGAGGTGGGCCCGCGCATCCTGGCCGCGCCCGAGCCCGTGTACGACGACCGTGCCAACCTCATGTGGGCGGCCACCATGGCGCTCAACGGCCTGATTGGTGCGGGCGTGCCACAGGACTGGGCCACGCACATGATCGGCCACGAACTCACGGCACTGCACGGCATCGATCACGCGCGCACACTGGCCATCGTGCTGCCCGCGCTGCTGAACGAGCGGCGCGTGCCGAAGCGCGCCAAGCTGCTGCAGTACGCCGAGCGCGTGTGGGGCCTGCGCGAGGGCAGCGAGGACGAGCGCATCGATGCGGCCATCGCGCGCACGCGCGGTTTTTTCGAGAGCCTGGGCGTGCCCACGCGCCTCGGCGCCTACGGCCTGGGTGGCGCGCAGGCCGACGCCATCGTGGCGCAGCTGCAGGCGCACGGCATGGTGCAGCTGGGTGAACAGCGCGAGATCACGCCCGAGGTGAGCCGCCGCATTCTCGAAGCTGCGCTATAACTGCGCCCACACGAGGGAGAGTCCATGGAGTTGCAATGGGGACGCCGGCCGCTGGCGGCCGTGGCGGGGCTGGTGCTGTGCCTGGCACTGGCCTGGGTGGGGAGTGCAGGCGCCGCCGAGGATGGCGGCCGCTACGGCAAGCGCCTGGAGCAAAGCAGCGAGGTGCCCGCGCCGGCCCTCGCCCAATTCGCGCTGTTCCATGAGAAGAACCAGCGCGAGGGCCGCCAGGCGACAGGCCTGCTCGCCGCCACCGAGAAATGGGCCGGCCCCGAGTTCGACGCGCCTGCGCGCAGCAACCCGTACACGCTGGTCGTGCGGGTGCGCGGCGTGGCGCTCGCCGACGGCGATGCCTCGTCGCGCTGGCAGACGGCCTGGGGCCTGCCCGATGGCGCGTCGCGCGGCACGCTGCTGCCCGAACTCGTGCAGCACGGCGTGCGCGCGGGGCAGGTGGTGGAGCTCGTGGGCGTGTCGCCGCCCACCAGCTTCAAGGAGGACCGGCGCGTCGCGCCCATCGCCGAATTCATGGCGCTGAACAACCTGCGCATCGATGGCGTGCGCCTGGAGGTCTGGTCGGGCATGCGCAAAACCTCGTGGCTGGAAGGCTTTGGCGCCGCCGTGCCCCTGCTGGTGGGCGTGGTGTTCCTGGCGGTGGTCTGGTGGATGCGGCGGCGCTGACCGCGGTCTAAAGCTACAGCGGCAGGGGCAATCCCGGGCGCCAGGCATCGGCGCGGCGCCGGGCCTCTGCGGCATCGGCGGCGGGCATGGTGGCCGCGAGCCGGCGCAGCGCGTAGCGCGCATCGGCCGCATTCGCGCGCGGCGGCAGCAGCCAGCTGTCGCTTGGGGGGGCGTGCGCTTGCGCACGCGCCGCGAGGTCCAGCAGCACATGGGCCTGCAGCGGGCGCTGGCCCAGCGGCGCGGGGCCGCGAGCGTACAGCGAGCCCAGCGCATACAGGCCGTCGGCATCGCCCTGCCGCGCGGCGCGGGCGTACCAGCTTTCGGACTGCTCGACCTGCTGCGGCACACCCAGGCCGATCTCGTACACGTAGCCCAGGTGCAGCATCGCGGGCACGAAGCCCTCTCGCGCGGCGCGCTCCAGCCATTGGCGGCCCTCCTCGGGGTTCTTGGGTTCCCGGGGGCTGCCGCCGTAGAGCACCTGGGCCACGAGCACCATGGCGCGCAGATCGCCGGCCTCGGCTTCGGCGCGCGCGGCGGCCAGCGCGCCGGCATAGTCGCCTGCATGCCACTGGCGCTGCGCTGCCGCCAGCCGGGCGCCGCGCTCGATGTCCGCGCGCGCGCGGCCCACGGCCTGGGCCTGGGCATCGGCCTGGCGCCGTGCGCTGGCCTCGGCGGCGCGCTGGGTATCGGAATGGAGCTTCCAGGCCACCAGCCCGGCCAAGGAAAGCGCACCGGCACCCAGCGCGATCCAGGTCCAGGGCCGGGCGCGGCGCGGCGCGGCGCGGGGCGCGCGCCCGGCCGCCTGCCGTTGCCGCGCCGCATGGCCCGCAAGGACCTTGTCGTAGGCCACGCCGCAGCGCGGGCACTGCCACGCGGGCGCCACGTCCTCCGCGCGGCGCGCATGGCTGCAGGCCGGGCAGACCCGCGTGGCGGGCGCGGCGTCGGCTTGCGGTTCCAGCTCCAGCGGCGGCATCGTCGGAGGGATCAGGCCGCTTCCACCTGCACGATGCAGTCGTAGAAGGTGGGTGCGTCGCCCAGGTCGGTGAGTGCCTGGCTGGTCAGCTCGTTCACGTTGGTGCCGTTCGGCCCCAGCTTGCGCCACCAGATGCCCAGTCCGATCACGACGCCGGGCCGCGCGCGTTCGCTCACCTGGGCATGGCACTGGTAGCTGCCGCGGTCGTTGAACACGCGCACCAGGCTGCCATCGCCAATGCCGCGCGCGGCCGCGTCCTCGGGGTGGATCTCCACGAGCGGGCGGCCCTCGATGGTGCGCAGGCTCTTCACGTTCACGAAGGTCGAGTTGAGGAAGTTGCGCGCGGGCGGCGAGATCATCGCCAGCGGGTAGGCGGCGGAGCGCTCGGGCAGCTCGTGGTTGGGAACGTGGCCGGGCAGCGGGTCGAGTCCTTGCGCTGCCAGGCGCGCGCTGTGGAATTCGCAGCGGCCCGAGGGCGTGGGAAAGCCCCCTTCGGCGAACGGCGCGTCGGGAATCGGCAGCGTGGCGAATCCGTCGGCAAGCAAGCGCTCGAAGTCCACCAGCCCGCCATAGGCCTGGCGGCACAGCTGCTCGTCGCTGTCGGCAAAGCAGGGCTCGGCGAAGCCCATGCACGCGGCAAGGTCGCGGAAGATCTGCGCGTTGCTGCGCGCTTCGCCCAGGGGGGGCACGGCGGGGCGGTTGAGCAGCACGTCGGTGTGGCCGTAAGACAGGTGCACGTCCCAGTGCTCGAGCTGGGTGGTGGCGGGGAGGATGTAGTCCGCGTAGTCGGCCGTGTCGGTCTGGAAGTGCTCCAGCACCACGGTGAACAGGTCCTCGCGCGCGAAGCCCTGCACGACCTTGGCCGAATCGGGCGCCACGGCCACGGGGTTGCTGTTGTAGACCACCAGGGCTTCGATGCGCGGGCCGAAGGCGGGCGAGGCCGCGCGCAGCAGGTCGTCGCCGATGGTCACCATGTTGACGGTGCGCGGGTTGCGGCCCGCGAGCAGGTCCGGGCGCTGCAATGCGGCCCGCTGCACGGGGTACTGGCCCGAGCTCGAGAGCAGCAGGCCGCCCGCGCGGTGGCGCCACGCCCCGGTGAGCGCGGGCAGGCAGGCCACGGCGCGCGTGGCGTTGCCGCCGCCGTGCACGCGCTGCATGCCGTAGTTCAGGCGGATGGCGGCGGGCTTCGTCGTTCCATAGTCGCGTGCAAGGCGGCGAATCTGCTCCACGGGAATGCCGCAGACCTCGGCTGCGCGCTCGGGAGGCCATTGCAGGGCGCGTTCGCGCAGGCCCTCCCAGCCCACCGTGTAGCGGTCGATGTAGTCCTGGTCGAGCCAGCCGTGCGCGATGAGCTCGTGCATGAGCGCGAGCGCGAGCGCCGCGTCGGTGCCCGGGCGCAGCTGGATGTGCTCATGGCATTTGTCGGCGGTCTCGGTGCGGCGCGGGTCGATGCACACGAGGCGCGCGCCGTCGCGCTTGGCCTGCTGGGCGTAGCGCCAGAAGTGCAGGTTGCTGCCGATGGAGTTGCTGCCCCAGATCAGGATGAGCTTGGATTCCGCGAAGAACTCCACCTTCATGCCCACCTTGCCGCCCAGCGTGTACACGAGGCCCTCGCCCCCCGCCGTGGAGCAGATGGTGCGCGCGAGTTGCGACGCGCCCAGGCGGTGGAAGAAGCGCCGGTCCATGCTCTCGCCCTGCACCAGACCCATGGTGCCTGCGTAGCTGTAGGGCAGGATGGCCTGCGGGTCGCGCGCCGCGATGGTGCTGAGGCGCGCGGCAATGTCGGCCAGCGCCTCGTCCCACGGCACGGGCGTGAACTGCCCGCTGCCCTTGGGGCCCGTGCGCTTGAGCGGCTGCAGGATGCGCTCGGGGTGGTTGGTGCGCTCGGCGTACTTCGACACCTTGGCGCAGAGCACGCCGTCCGTGTGGCCGTGGGCCGGGTTGCCCTGCACGCGCACGGCCACGCCGTTGTCCACGGTGGTGAGCAGGGCGCAGGTGTC
>JASLFM010000142.1 GCA_030150585.1 Acidovorax sp. | reverse complement strand
CAGGACCCGCCAAGGCGTCCACGGGGCAGGTTCCCAAGGCCCCTGCAGTGCCCACGCACAAAGCCTGGTACGGCGCCGACGCCCCCGCCAGTCCCGGCATGGCCACCGCCCCCGAGCCATCGACCCGCAACCGCACCGACGCTCCCGTGGGATCGGTCACGACCATTCCGCCACCGGGAGGCGGTGTGAGGCGAATATCTGCAGCCCCCGCAACAGTGGGCATGGCGAGGGCCAGCACCAGGGCAGGCAGCGGGGCAAGGCGAAGTGGCTTCATCGAACAGACCCAGAAACGGGGAATAAGAACGGGACGCAAAGGCCATCGAGCCCTTGCGGACCGAAGGCATGGCGGATTCGGGGGCGGATGCTACAAGCGGACTGCAAAGACGCCAAGCGAAGATTGCGCAACAGGTCACACTCGTCTGCGCCTCGACCGGTGAGACGCCATCTTGATGCGTTCTTGATACCGCCCCCCGGAATCTTTCCCCCCTTTTGACAGGCCGGTTCCTAGCATCGGAGCCATGACAAAGGGAGAAAGACATGGACATTGTCTACATCGCATTCATTGCCCTGCTGGGGCTGATCGTCCTGGGCTTTGCCTGGGGCTGCGCCAGGCTGCAGGGCCGGGGAGAACGCCAATGACCGGCTGGTACATCACTGCCGCCGTGCTCGCGGCCGGCCTGCTCGTCTATCTCGTGGCCGTGCTGCTGCGGCCGGAGGACTTCTCATGACCACCAATGCCTGGATGCTGCTGGCAGCCTACCTGGCCGCTCTGCTCGCGCTGGCATGGCCGCTGGCGCGCTGGATCGACACCGTGATGGCGGGCCGCTTCTCCTGGGGCCGCCGGGTCGAAGCGCCGCTGCTGCGCCTCATCGGCGCGCGCGCGGAGCACGAAAGCGGCTGGCTGCCCTACACGCTCGGACTGGTGCTGTTCAACGTTCTGGGCGTGATCGCCGTCTACGCTCTGCAGCGCCTGCAGGCTTGGCTGCCGCTGAACCCGCAGGGCTTCGGCGCCGTGGCGCCCGACCTCGCGTTCAACACGGCCGTGAGCTTCGTGGCCAACACCAACTGGCAAAACTACGGAGGCGAGACCACCATGAGCTACCTCACCCAGATGCTGGGGCTCACGGTGCAGAACTTCCTTTCCGCCGCCACGGGCCTCGTGGTCGTGGTGGCGCTGGTGCGTGGCTTCGCGCGCCACTCGGCCCAGGTGATCGGCAACGTGTGGGTGGACCTCACGCGCGCCACGCTGTGGGTGCTGCTGCCACTGTCCCTGGTGTTTGCGGCCGTATTCGCCTCGGAGGGTGTGATCCAGAATCTTTCACCCTACCAGCAGGTACAGACGCTGGAAACCGTGCACTGGCAAGAGCCCCGTCTCGGCCCGGATGGGCAGCCGCTCAAGGACGCCCAGGGGCAGCCCATGGTGGACGACAAGTCCAGCCCCACGCAGACCTTGGCCATGGGCCCCGTGGCCTCGCAGCTCGCCATCAAGATGCTGGGCACGAACGGCGGCGGCTTCTTCAACGCGAACTCGGCCCACCCGTACGAGAACCCCACGGCGGTCAGCAACTTCCTCGAGATGCTCGCCATCTTCCTGATCCCCGCCGCGCTGTGCTTCGTGTTCGGCCGCATGGTGGGCGACATGCGCCAGGGCTGGGCCGTGATCGCGGCCATGGCGGCGCTGTTCGTCGTCTGCGCGGTGGCCGCCACGGCCTTCGAGCAGCAGGGCAACCCCGCACTGGCGACACTGGGTGCGGACCAGTCACTGAGCGTTGCGCAGTCAGGCGGCAACATGGAGGGCAAGGAGGTGCGCTTCGGCATCAACGCCTCGGCCCTGTTCGCCACCATCACCACGGCTGCGAGCTGCGGTGCCGTGAACGCCATGCACGACAGCTTCACGCCGCTGGGCGGCATGGTACCCCTCGTGCTGATGCAACTGGGCGAGGTGGTGTTCGGCGGCGTGGGCGCGGGCTTGTACGGCATGCTGATGTTCGCCATCCTCGCGGTGTTCATCGCGGGGCTCATGATCGGCCGCACGCCCGAGTACCTGGGCAAGAAGATCGAGTCGCACGAGATGAAGCTCGTGGCGATCGCCATCCTCGTCACGCCCCTGCTCGTGCTCGGTGGCACGGCCGTGGCCGTGCTCACCGACCCCGGCCGCGCCGGCATCCTGAACCCGGGCCCGCACGGATTCTCGGAAGTGCTGTACGCGCTGACCTCGGCCGCTAACAACAACGGCAGCGCCTTCGCGGGCCTCTCGGCCAACACGCCCTTCTACAACGTGCTGTTGGCGCTGGCCATGTGGTTCGGCCGCTTCGGCGTGATCGTGCCCGTGCTGGCCATCGCCGGCGCGCTGGCCGCCAAGAAGCGCCTGGCCGCCACGGGCGGCACGCTGCCTACGCACGGCCCGCTGTTCGTCGTCCTGCTGATCGGCTCCGTGCTGCTGGTCGGCCTCTTGAACTACGTGCCCGCGCTGGCCCTGGGCCCCGTGGTCGAGCACTTGATGCTGTGGGCCCGTTGAGGAGTTCGCCATGACCCGAAAAACCCTGACCCTGTTCGACCCGGCGCTGGTGCGCCCCGCCCTGCTCGACGCCTTCAAGAAGCTGGACCCGCGCGTGCAATGGCGCAACCCGGTGATGTTCGTCGTCTACGTGGGCAGTGCCTACACCACGGCCCTCGCAATGGCCCAGCCCGCCGCATTCACCGCCATGGTGGCGCTGTGGCTGTGGTTCACGGTGCTGTTCGCTAATTTCGCCGAGGCCCTGGCCGAGGGCCGCAGCAAGGCCCAGGCAGCCTCGCTGCGCGGTCTCAAGAAGAAGACCTGGGCCAAGCACCTGCAGGGCCCCTATGACCATGCCATGCCGCGCACGGAGATGCAGTGGCTGCCGCTCGAAGCCGAGAACCTGCGTAAGGGCGACGTCGTGCTCGTCGAAGCCGGCGAGACCATC
>JASLFM010000003.1 GCA_030150585.1 Acidovorax sp. | reverse complement strand
GCGCTTGCGCGAGAGCTCGCCCACCACGACGGCGGCGCCCTCCTCCTGCTGCGCCAGCACCTGGCCCCAGGGGTCCACGAGCATGCTGTGGCCCCAGGTGCGGCGGCCGTTCTCGTGCACGCCGCCCTGCGCGGGCGCGAGCACGTAGGCCAGGTTCTCGACCGCTCGAGCGCGCAGCAGCAGCTCCCAATGCGCCTGGCCCGTGGTGTGTGTGAAGGCGCTGGGCACGAGCAGCAGGTCCGCGCCGGCCTGGGCGTGTGCGCGGTACAGCTCGGGAAAGCGCAGGTCGTAGCACACGGACAGGCCCACGCGCCAGCGCTCGCCGCCGTGCGTGGTGATGTCCACCGTGACGGGCGTGCGCCCGGCCTCGACCACGCGCGCCTCCTCGTAGCGCTCGCGGCCGTTGTCGAAGTGGAACAGGTGGATCTTGTCGTAGCGCGCCACGCACTCGCCCGAGGGTGCGAAGGCCAGCGAACTGTTGTGCACGTGCGCGGCATCGCTGCCCTGCAGCGGCAGCGTGCCGCCCACGATCCACAGGCCCAGCGTGCGCGCCGATTCCGCGAGGAAGGCCTGCATGGGACCGTCGCCGAACGGCTCGGCCAGCGCGAGCTTGTCGGTGTCCTGGCGGCCCATGGCGCCGAAGTATTCGGGCAGCACGGCGAGTTCGGCGCCCGCGTCGCGGGCCCGCTCCAGCAGCGCGCGGGCGGCGGCCAGGTTGGACTCCCAGGCGGTGTCCGAGACCATTTGCAAGGCGGCAACTTTCATCCGGAGGCTCCTGGAGTGGTGGGGGGGGCGGGTTTGCGGCGCTCCATGCGCACGATGCGCGGGTCGGCCCAGGTGCCCTCGATGCGGAACTCCTGGGTCGCGGCCGCGGCGAGCGGGCCGCGCAGGAAGACCTGGGCCAGGAAGCTGCCCAGGCCGATGACGGGGTTGATCGCGGTGGCCACGAGCGAGGCGGTCATGGCGTTGATCTCGGGCACCACGACCACGTGCAGGTCCTGTGTTTCGCGTGCGATGTCGGCCTGGCCTTCCATGAGCACCGCGGCGTTCACGCCCTTCATCTGCAGGTTGTTGGTGAGGGCCACGCCGCGCTCGATGCGCACGTCGCCGCGCACGAAGTCGAACCCGAAGCCCTCGCTGAAGACGTCGCGGAAGTCGAGCGTGAGCCGGCGCGGCAGCGACTGCAGGCTCAGCACGCCCAGCAGCTTGGCCAGGCCCGGGTCGGCCTTGAGGAACTGACCCGCCTCCATGTTCACGTTGAGCTGGCCCGTCATCGTGTGGTAGTCGGGGTTGATGGGCGCGCCGATCCACGCCACCTGCCCCTCCATGCGCCCCTTGCCGCGCCGCACCACATCGGGCATGCCAAAGCGCGCGAGCAGCTCGCCCGAGTCGCGGATGTCGAGCCGGAAATTCATGACCGTGCGGCGCTCGGGCCCCCGGCCGGCACCACCGCCGGCCAGCAGCGCCCAGTTGCCGCTGCCCGTGAGCGAGGCCTCGGGCGTGATGAGGTTGAACTTGCCCAGGCGCCACTCGCGCTGCGCGCCATCGTCGCTGCCGCCACCCCGGTTCTGGGCTTCGATTTCGAGGCGTCCGAGCTTGCGGCCGCGCAGTTCGAAGTCCTCCACCACGATGTCGAGCGCGGGCAGGGTGCCAGGCCCGTCGTCCAGCAGCGCATCGACCTCGGAGGCCGTGCTTTGCGGCACCGACAGGCGGGCCAGGCGTGCATAGACGCGGCCGGCGTGCTCGCTGGCCGAGGCCTGGCGGTACTCCACGTAGCCGTCAAGCTCGCGTGCGTCGAGGTTGGCGCGCCAGACACCGCCGCCCTGCGACCCGCCCACCACCACATCGTGCAGCGTGCGCCCCTGCACGGCAAGCGTGCCCGCCCGTACCGCAAGGCTCGTGGGCAGGTAGTCCGGCGCGGGGCCGGCGGATGCGGGTGCCGCTCCCCCACCTGGCGCAGCGCCGGGCTGCAGCAAGGTCTGCCATGCATCCACATCCACGTGCGCGAGCCGGACGTTGGCCGTCACGCCCGTGGGCGGCAGCGGCGCGGACTCGCCCGCGCCCAGCCCCAGGCCGATGGCGCCGCGCAGTACGCGCGGCTGCGTGCCGGCAATGTCGCGCACGTAGCTGGCCGAGCCGATGGCGCCGAGGTCCAGCGTGATCTGGTCGTGCAGGGGCGCATTCGGGCCCGCAGCCACCGATTCGCGCGTGAGCTGGTTCTCGAAGCGCACGGGCAGGCTGCCTTCGGCCGGCTTGCCCAGGGGGGCGGGCAGCGCCAGGGCCATGCCCTGCAGCGTGGTGCTAACCTGCAGCTCGGGCACGCCGCGCCGCACGCCGAGCGTGAGGCTGTAGGGCGCGCTGCCCGTGGCCTGTCGCGCGAGCTGGGAGAGCAGTCCGAGCGCGCGCTCCCGGCGCAGGCCCTCGGCCGTGGCCGTGCCCTGGGCGCGCACCTGCACGGAGGAGTCCGCGCCGCCGCCGCTTCCGTTGCCGCCGCGCATCCCCCCTTCGAGCCGCACGTCGCCGCCCAGCGCCTGTGCCTGCACGCCCGAGAGCGTGAAGCCCTTGTCGCTGAACTGCACGGCCCCGCGCACGCGCGAGAGCACCGGCACATCGGGCGCGATCTGCACCTCGTTGCCCGCAAAGGCCACGCTGCCCTGCACGCGGGACTGGTTGATGTCGTTGATCGGCAGCGACAGCTTGAGCTGCAGGTCCGCGGGCCCGCTGCCGCTGGCCTTGTCCAGCGTGTGCGCCGTGAGCCCGGCCAGGGGCGAATTGGCGACCACCGAGAGCATCTCGGCCAGCGGCCCGCGCCCCTGGGCGTCAACCGCTACCACGGTGTGCGAGAGGTCGGGAATGCGCGCCTCGATCTGCGCCATGCGCAGCCGCTGGCTGCCTGCGAAGTTGGCGCTGGCCTTGCGCACGGCCATGGAGGAGCGGTCGAAGACCAGCTCGCCCGACAGCTGCGTCAGCGCGGGCCAGGGGCGCTCGCCCGCGGGCTGCAGCCGCGCGGGCACGTAGGCGTAGGTTACGTCCCTGACCTTCGCCGCGATGTGGAAGTCGCCCTGGCCCGGATGGTCGAACGGCAGGTCGTTCAGGTCGCCGCGCACCTTGAACTGCACCTGGCTGGCGGTGCCTGCCGTGACGGCGTCGCGCACGTAGTGGCGCACGTCGGCCTCGATTTCGAGCGGCAGGTAGCGGTGCACGCGCGTGCCGTCGGCCCGCGCCAGCGTGCCCGACAGGTCGAGGATGCCCGGAAAGCGCGAACGGCTGCTGGAGCGCGCAGGATCGCTCGTGCGCCAGCTCAGCTTGGCCTCGCCCTGCACGTCGGCGTTCGCGAAGCGCAGGTCGCCGGCCTGTAGCGCGATCTGCTCGCCCTGCAGCTGCCAGCGCACCGAGGCGGACAGGCGCTGCAACGGCAGTACCGGCTCCTCGAACACGCCGGGCAGCACCAGCGCGCCCTGCGTGATGGCCAGCAGGGCCTTGCCGCCGCCCTGGTTGAGGTCGAAGTCCACGCTCGCGCCGCGCACGCCGAAGGCCTCGGGGGCATGCGGCGCCGCAGCGCCGGCGGGCGGCGCGCCCAGCGCCAGGTCCGTTGCGCGGCCCTTGACCTGGTACTGCTGCGGGTGCGTCCAGGGGCCGCGCCAGCTGGCCTGGATGTCCTGCACCAGGCCTTGCGGGGCATAGGTGCGCAGCGCCTCGTGGGCGGGGGCGTCGAGCGGGAGCCGGCTCGCGATCTGCGCGAGCGCCTCCAGGTCCAGCCGGTCGGCGCGCAGCTCGCCCTGGGCCGGGTGGCTGCCCTCGGCGCCCGTGTGCCGCACGAAGAGGTTGCCGCCGGGCCAATGCAGACCGTCCTCGGTGGTGAATTGCAGCCCCGCAGTGGAGAACTCGAACCCGCCTGGCAGCCGGCTGCCGCTCAGGCGGCCTTCGACGGTGCGCAGTGCGAGCGGCGCCAGGCCCGCGCCCAGCGTGGCATTCACGTCGGCCAGGACCATGTCCGCCGTGCCGCCCACGGCCCGGCCGCGCTGCACATCCACCCAGGCGCGCAGCGCGCCGCGGCCCTGGGCCACGGCTATGCCCACGTCCGCATGGTGGCGCAGCTGCGAGACGTCCACGCGCGCGAACTGCGCGTAGACCTGCCCGCTCCAGCGCTGCCATGCGCCGGCATGCGCGGACAGCAGGGGCTCGCGGAACTGGCCCGAGAGCGTGAAGCGCTCGCCCCAGTCGGCCGGCGGCGTAGCGTCCAGGCGCAGCGCGTGGCGCCAGCCGCGGTTGCGGATCACGAGGTCCACCTTCTCGAGCGCGAGCGGTGGCGCGCCCCGCTGCGCATCGGCCCAGCGCAGCGTGCCGTCCTTGACGATCACCTCGCCTTGCGAGAACAGCCAGTCCGCGGCCGCGCCGTCGTCCGCCGCGCCGGGGGTGAAGGGCAGGCCCGCGATGAACAGGCGCCCGTCGGCCGCACGGCGGATGTCGAGTTCGGGCCGTTCTATATAGAGCTGTTCGAAGCCCCAGCGCATGAGCGAGCGCGGCGACACCGCTACCACCACGCGCGGCAGGCGCAGCGCTTCGCGGCCCTCGGCGTCGAGCAGGGCCACGTCGCCAAGCTCGATGGTGGGGATCAGGCCCTCGGTGCGGGCGCTCAGCAGCCCCACGCGCACGGGTACCCCCAGGGCCCGTGCGGCCTGGGCTTCGAGCTGCGGACGGAAGTCCCCGATTCGCGGCACAATCCAGCCATGCAGCACCCCCCATGCCACCGTGAGCAGCAGCCACATGGCCAGAAGCAGCCCCAGTGACCACCGCGCGAAACCCGCCACCCATCGGAGCAAGCGGGACGGGTACGGTGTCGGTTCAGTCATGGCGGGTTCGAAAGTGGCAGGAATTATGACCCGCAGACACCCATGGGGTTCACATGCGGGCCATTCCTGCGGGGCTGCTGAACTGTTAGAACTTGTTCCGGCTGTTGGCAGGTTCGTTCCCCATTTTCATCGTCCGCATGCAGAACGCTGATTCTTCCGTACCCGCTCCGGAGGCCGCCGCAGAGCGCCTGGTGGCCCAGTCCCGCTTTTTCCAGCGCTTGCACCGCCGCTACGCCGAGGAACTGGCCCTGTTGCCGCCGGGCGCGCCCACGCGCGAGGCCATGGGGCAGACGCTGGGGCTGCTGCTCGCGCGCGGCTACGACCTGGGGGCTGCGCTGCGCGTGCTGCGCCAGACCGTCATGGAGCGGCTCATGGTGCTGGACTGCGAGGGCCAGGCACCGCTCGAGCAGATCACGCGCGCCGTGACCGAACTGGCCGAGCTGGCACTGGACCGCGCCTGCGAGCAGGCGCGCGCCGACCTCGACGCGCGCCATGGCGCGCCGCAGGGGCCGGGCGGTCGGGCCGTGCCGCTGTGGATCGTGGGCATGGGCAAGCTCGGCGCGCGCGAGCTCAACGTGTCGAGCGACATCGACCTCATCTACGTCTACGAGCACGACGGCGAGACCGCCGGCCTGCCCGATGGGCGCGGCAAGATATCGAACCACGAGTACTTTGCGCGCGCCGTCAAGGCCATCTACAGCCTCGTGGGCGACACGACGGAGCATGGCTTCGTCTTCCGCGTGGACCTGGCGCTGCGCCCCAACGGCAATTCCGGGCCGGCGGCTGTCTCCCTCGCGGCACTGGAGGAGTACCTGCAGGTGCAGGGCCGCGAGTGGGAGCGCTTTGCCTGGCTCAAGAGCCGCGTGGTCGCGCCGCTGGCCTGCGTGAAGAGCGCCGAGGTGCAGGGGCTGCGCGGCGTGGTGCTGCCCTTCGTGTTCCGCCGCTACCTGGACTACAGCGTGTTTGATGCGCTGCGTTCGCTGCACCGCCAGATCCGCGACCATGCCTCCAAGCGCAGCGCGGGCCACCCCGAGCGCGCGAACGACGTCAAGCTCTCGCGCGGCGGTATCCGCGAGATCGAGTTCACCGTGCAGTTGCTGCAGGTGGTGCGCGGCGGCCAGTTCCCCGAGCTGCGCTGCCGCCCCACCCTGGAGGCCCTGCAGCGCCTGGCGCGCGCGGGCCTGATGCCGCAAGAGACGGCCGAGCAGCTGGCGAGCGCCTACATCTTCCTGCGCCGGGTGGAGCACCGCATCCAGTACCTCGACGACCAGCAGACCCACGTGCTGCCCACGCGCGACGACGACCTCGCGTGGATCGCGCAGACCCTGGGGCTGGGCGCGTGCGCCTTCCTGCACCAGCTCGACGCGCACCGCGAATTCGTGGCCCAGGAGTTCGACACCCTGCTCGGCGGTGCGGGCAAGAAGCAGTGCAGCGGCGGCTGCGGGGGGCCGCGCGCCCAGGCGGCTGCGGCGCCGCCGGAGCTCGATACCCTGCTCGAACAGCTCTCGGGGGCCTTCAAGGAGCGCGTGGCCGAGTGGCGCAGCCACCCGCGTGTGGCGGCCCTGCGCGACGAGGCGCGCGCGCGCCTGTTCCGCCTCGTGCAGCGCACGGCCCAGTGGCTGGCCGAAGGGCGGGTGGGCGAGGAGGCCGCCGTGCGCCTCGTCAACTGGCTCGAACCGCTGCTGCGCCGAGAAAGCTACCTCGCCCTGCTGCTCGAACGCCCCTCGGTGCATGAGCAGATGCTGCACCTGCTGGGCGCCGCGCGCTGGCCCGCGCGCTACCTGCTGCAGCACCCGGGCGTGATCGACGAGCTCGCGGGCGATGCGCTGCTGTCCGAGCGCTTCGTCGTGGAGGACTTCGAGCGCGAACTCGCGCTGCGCCGCGCCGCGCTGCAATCGACGGGCGAAGACGACGACGAGGCCCTGCTGAACCTGTTGCGCCGCGCCCACCATGCCGAGGTCTTTCGCACCCTCGCGCGCGACGTGGAGGGGCGCATCAGCGTCGAGCAGGTGGCCGACGACCTCTCCCTGCTCGCCGACTCCGTGCTGCGCATCACTGCGCAGTGGTGCTGGAGCCGGCTCAAGAACCGCCACCGCGAGGAACCGCAGTTCGCCGTCATCGGCTACGGCAAGCTCGGCGGCAAGGAGCTGGGCTACGGCAGCGACCTGGACATCGTCTTCGTGTTCGATGACGAGGACGAGCGCGCGCCCGAGGTCTACGCCGCCTTCGTGCGCAAGCTCATCAACTGGCTCACGGTGAAGACGGGAGAGGGCGACTTGTTCGAAATCGACACGGCGCTGCGCCCCAACGGCAACTCGGGCCTGCTTGTGACGAGCTTCAAGGCCTATGCCGACTACCAGCAGCAGCGCGGCAGCAACACCGCGTGGACCTGGGAGCACCAGGCCATGACGCGCGCGCGCTTCGTACTCGGCAGCGAGGACCTGCGCGCGCGCTTCGACGCGGTGCGCGAGGCCGTGATCACCGCGCCGCGTGACCCCGCGCTGTTGCGGGCGGAGATCGTCGCCATGCGCGAGCGCGTACGCGCAGCCCACGCCGTGCGTGGCGAGGGCTTCGATGTCAAGCACAGCCCTGGCGGCATGGTCGATGCCGAGTTTGCCGTGCAGTACCTCGTGCTCTCGCAATCGGGCGCACACCCCGAACTCGTGGGCAACGTGGGCAATATCGCGCTGCTGCAGCGCGCCGAGGCCGCCGGGCTGCTGCCGCCCGGCGTGGGCACCGCGGCGGCCGACGCTTACCGCGAGCTGCGCCGCGTGCAGCACAAGGCGCGCCTGGACGAGGCCTCGCTGCAGGTCGCGGCGGACCAGCTCCAGCCCGAGCGCCAGGCCGTGCTGGCGTTGTGGAGCGCGGTGTTCGGCTGAGAGCCCGATCACCAAACGAGGGCAAGCCCCTGGTCGCTTCAGGGAGCCTTCACGCTGCGTAAAGAGGGCGTGATGTAATCCGCCGCCATGACGCATCCCTCCCTCGGCCGCCTCGCGCTGGCCGCCTTGCCGCTGGTGCTCGCGGCCTGCGCCGTCACGGCGCCGCCCCCCAGCGTGACCGCGCCCGTGCCCGCGGGCTGGCAGGCGCCCCTGCCCCACGGCGGGCGCGTGGCCGACCTGGCCCAGTGGTGGCAGCGCGCGGGCGACCCTCTCCTTGTGGAGCTGATCACCGCTGCACAGGACATCAGCCCCAGCGTGGCGCAGGCCCGCTCGAATCTGGCGCAGGCGCGCGCGAGCCAGGTGGCGGCGCGCGCCGCGCTGCGCCCCACGCTCGATGCGCAGGCCACGGCCAGCCGGGGCGTGGACGAGCAGCTCGGCAAACTCGCCACCGTGACCCAGGGCACGCTGCAGGCGGGCTGGGAAGTGGACCTGTTCGGCGCCAACGCGGCGCAGGCCGAGGCCGCCACGCAGCGCCTGGCCGGCGCACGCGCGCAGTGGCACGAGGCGCGCGTTTCGGTGGCGGCCGAAGTGGCGCTGGCCTACAGCGACTGGCGCCACTGCACGCGGCTGCAGGCCGTGGCCGAGTCCGATGCGCGTTCGCGCGGCGAGACCGCGCGCCTCGCACGCCTTTCGGAGCAGGCGGGATTCACCGCGCCGGCCACGGCCGCGCTGGCCCAGGCCAGCCAGTCCGAAGGCCAGGTGCGCGCCGCGCAGCAGCGCATGCAATGCGAGGTGGGCCTCAAAGGCCTGGTGGCGCTCACGGGCTGGGAAGAGCCCGTGCTGCGCACGCGCCTGGCGCAGCAGCCTGACGGCGAGCCGCCCGAGGCGCTGTTCGCCATCGCCGAACTGCCCGCCCAGGCGCTCGCCCAGCGCCCCGACGTGTACAGCGCCGAGCGCGAGGTCGCCGCCGCGAGCGCCGACGTTGGGAGCGCCCGCGCGCAGCGCTACCCGCGCCTCGTGCTCAGCGGCTCCGTGGGAGCGGGTTGGCTCTCCGCGGACCGCAAGCCCCAGGGCTTCAACAGCTGGTCCATCGGGCCCGCCACGCTGAGTCTGCCGCTGTTCGACGCCGGGCGGCGTGCGGCCCAGGTCGATGCGGCGCAGGCGCGCTACGACGAGGCCGTGGCGCTGTACCGTGCCCGTGTGCGCCAGGCCGTGGGCGAGGTCGAGCAGGCCCTGGTGCGCCTGCAGGGCGCGGCCGAGCGCAGCGCCGATGCCGAGAACGCCGCGCGCGGCTACCGCGCGGCGTTCGACGCCGCCGAGGCACGCTGGCGCGGCGGCCTTGCCAGCCTCGTCGAACTGGAGGAGGTGCGCCGCAACGCGCTGGCCGCGCAGACCACGGTGGTGGGCCTGCAGCAGGAGCGCATGGCCGCCTGGGTGGCCCTGTACCGCGCCGTGGGCGGGGGATGGGATGGCAGCGCGCCCCTTTGATCCGCCCTCCGTGCTTTCCGATTTTGTGAATGGATTTTTCATGCAGCGTTTGTCCCCCTCTTCCCTGGCCTGGGCCCTTGCGGGCGCGGGCATGCTGGCCCTCGGAATCTGGTTGCTGCCCATGGGCGCATCGCGCGCGGCAGCCGATGCCCCTGCAGGCCAGCCCCGGCCCGCCCTGGCCGTGACCACCGTGCGCCCCGAGCGCGCCACCATGGCGCTGCAGCTGCCCGCCAACGGCACCGTGGCCGCATGGCAGGAGGCCAGCATCGGCGCCGAGAGCAACGGCCTGCGCCTGACCGACGTGCGCGTAAACGTGGGCGACGTGGTGAAGAAGGGCCAGCTGCTCGCCACCTTTGCCGACGAGACCGTGCAGGCCGACGTGGCCCAGGCCCGTGCCAACCTCATGGAGGCCCGCAGCAGCGCCGCCGAGGCCGGCGCCAACGACGAGCGCGCGCGCACGCTGCAGGCCACGGGCGCCTTGAGCGCGCAGCAGATCCAGCAGTACGCCACGGCGGGCCAGACGGCGCGCTCGCGCGTCGAGGCCGCGCAGGCCGCGCTGCGCGTGCAGGAGCTGCGGCTGGCCTACACGCGCGTGCTCGCGCCCGACGACGGTGTGATCTCGGCGCGCGGCGCCACCGTGGGCGCCGTGGTGGGCGCAGGCACCGAGCTGTTCCGCATGGTGCGCAAGGGACGGCTCGAGTGGCGCGCCGAGGTCACGTCGAGCGACCTGCCGCGCATCCGCGCGGGCGCCAAAGCCCGCATCACCGCCGCCAGCGGCGCCCAGGTGGAGGGCAAGGTGCGCATGCTCGCGCCCACGGTGGACCCGGCCACGCGCAACGCGCTGGTCTACGTGGACCTGCCCGTGCACCCCGACATCCGCGCCGGCATGTTCGCGCGCGGCGATTTCCTGCTGGGCGAGCGCAGCACGCTCACCGTGCCGCAGTCGGCCCTGGTGGTGCGCGACGGCTTCAGCCAGGTGTTCGAGGTGGTGGAGGGCAGCCGCGTGGCCATGCGCCGCGTGCAGACGGGCCAGCGCGCGGGCGAG
>JASLFM010000561.1 GCA_030150585.1 Acidovorax sp. | reverse complement strand
GCGCGCGGGCGCGTCGGCCTGCACCACCACACGTTGCAGGCGGCCCTGGCTCGGGAAGTCGTTGACGTAGGCGGAGCCCAGCGCGGTGGACAGTGCCGTGTTGATCGAGTCGAACGGCACGCCCAGCGCGTTGGCCTTGTCACGGTCGATCTCGATCTGCAACTGCGGCGCGTCTTCCAGGCCGTCGGGGCGCACCTGGGCGAGCACCTTGCTTTGCGAGGCCATGCCCAGCAACTGGTTGCGCGCGTTCACCAGAGCTTCGTGGCCCGCGCCGCTGCGGTCCTGCAGGCGGAACGTGAAGCCGGAGGCGTTGCCCAGCTCGGGGATGGGCGGCGGGCTCAGCGCGAAGATGAAGGCATCGCGCACGCCCATGAGCGCGCCGATGGTGCGGCCCGCCACGGCCTCGGCCGACTGGCCCGGGCCCTTGCGCTCGTGCCAGTCCTTGAACGTCACGAATGCCAGCGCTGCGTTCTGGCCCTGGCCCGAGAAGCTGAAGCCCAGCACGCTGACCATGTTCTGCACTTCGGGCTGCTTGAGCACAAAGCCTTCCGCCTGCTGCATCACCGCAAGCGTGCGCTCCTGGGTGGCGCCCGGGGGCAGCTGCACGTTCACGATCATGTAGCCCTGGTCTTCGCCGGGCAGGAACGAAGTGGGCAGGCGCATGTAGACCACGGCCACGGCGCCGATGATGGCCGCATAGATCACGAGGTAGCGGGCCGCGCGCTTGAGGATGCGGGCCACGAAGCCTTCATAACCCTTGGCCGTGCGGCTGAAGCCCCGGTTGAACCAGCCGAAGAAGCCTTTCTTCTCGTGGTGGTGCCCCGCCTCGACGGGTTGCAGCAACGTGGCGCACAGCGCGGGCGTGAGCGACAGGGCCATGAAGGCCGAGAAGCCGATCGAGGCCACCATCACCGCCGAGAACTGGCGGTAGATGTTGCCCGTGGAGCCCGCGAAGAACGCGAGCGGCACGAACACCGAGATCAGCACCACGGTCACGCCGATGATGGCGCCCGAAATCTGCCGCATGGCCTTGCGCGTGGCTTCCAGCGGCGGCAGGCCTTCCTCGCTCATGATGCGCTCGACGTTCTCCACCACCACGATGGCGTCGTCCACCA
The DNA here is from genome assembly GCA_030150585.1 of Acidovorax sp. GTDB lineage: Bacteria > Pseudomonadota > Gammaproteobacteria > Burkholderiales > Burkholderiaceae_C > JASLFM01. The sequence goes on along the minus strand of JASLFM010000561.1, from coordinate 4,330 downwards.
CGATACCGATCACGAGCACCATGCCGAACATGGTCAGCACGTTGATCGAGAAGCCCAGCGCCAGCAGCGTGGCGAAGGTACCCAGCAGGGCGATCGGCACCACGATGGTCGGGATCAGCGTGTAGCGCCAGTTCTGCAGGAACAGGAACATCACGAGGAACACGAGCAGCACGGCTTCGAACAGCGTCTCGACCACCTGCTTGATGGAGATGTCCACGAAGCGCGAGCTGTCGTAGGGGACGGTCCAGTTCACGCCCTGGGGGAAGTAGCGCGAAAGCTCTTCCATCTTGGCGCGAACGTCCTTGGCGGCCTGCAGCGCGTTGCCGGTGGGCGAGAGCTGCACGCCGATGCCCACGGCCGGCTGGCCGTTCAGGCGCGCCGAGGTGGCGTAGGACTGGCCGCCGAGTTCGATGCGGGCCACATCCTTGAGGCGCACCGTGGAGCCGTCGGGATTGGCGCGCAGCACGATGGCGCCGAACTGTTCCACCGAGGCGAGCTGGCCGTTGACCACCACCGTGGCCGCGATGCCCTGGCCGCTGATGTTGGGCAGGTCGCCGATGGCGCCGCTGGCCACCTGCGCATTCTGTGCGCGGATGGCGTTGGTGACGTCGGCCGCCGAGAGGTTGTAGCCCGTCATCTTGGCTGGATCGATCCAGATGCGCATGGCGCGCTCGGAGCCGAACAACTGCGCTTGGCCGATGCCGTTGAGGCGCTGCAGCTCGGGCACCACGTTGCGCGCGGCATAGTCGCCCAGCGCCGTGGTGTCGATGGCCGGGTTGCTCGACGAGAGCATCGTGAACAGCAGGAAGTTCGAACGCGACTTGTCCACGCGCACGCCCTGCTGCGTCACGGCGGCGGGCAGGCGCGGTGTGGCGCGCGAGAGGCGGTTTTGCACGTCCACCTGCGCGAGGTCGGAGTTGGTGCCAGGCTGGAAGCTCAGCGTGATGCTGCCCGTGCCGTCGGCCTGGGCGACGGACTCCATGTAGATCATGCCGGGCGAGCCGTTCATCTCGCGCTCGATCACCGACAGCACGCTGTCTTCCAGCGTCTGGGCCGATGCGCCGGGGTAGGCGGCATTGATCACGATGGAGGGCGGTGCCACGGGCGGGTACTGCGCGATGGGCAGTTGAGTGATCGAGACGGCGCCGAGCACGATGATGAACAGCGCGATCACCCACGCAAAGATGGGGCGGTCAATAAAGAACTTGGCCATGTGTGGGGCCTCGGGTTATTGCTTGGACGCCGGTGCGGCGGGCGCGGACGCAGCCGATGCGGGGGCCGAAGCGGGCGTGGCGGGCGCTGCGCCCGGGGGCTGCCAGGGCACGGCCTTCACGGGCGTGCCGGGCGGCAGCATCTGCAGCTTCTGGAAGCCGTCGACCATCACCTGCTCGCCGGCCTTGAGGCCTTCCTGGACCAGCCAGCGGTTGTTCTGGGCCGTGGTGACCTTCACGGTGCGCGGGGTCACCTTGCCGTCCTCGCCGACCACATTCACGGTGTCGCCTTGCTGCGTGCGGGTCACGGCCTGCTGCGGCAGCGTGATCGCGTTCGAGGCCTGGGCCTGCTCCACGCGCACGCGCACATACAGGCCGGGCAACAGCTCGCCCTTGGGGTTGGGCATTTCGGCGCGCAGCGTGACCTGGCCCGTGGTGGGATCCACCGTCAGGTCCGAAAACAGCATCTTGCCGGGCAGGGGGTACTCGCTGCCGTCGGCCAGCACGAGGCGCACGCTCGCGGCATCCGAGCCCGGCGCGCGCTTGAACTGGCCCGCATCCATGGCCCGTCGCAGGTTGAACACGTCGGTCGACGACTGCGTGAAGTTCACGTACACGGGGTTGATCTGCTGCACCAGGGCCAGCTGGGTGGCCTCGCCCTGGCCCACCAGCGCGCCTTCGGTCACCAGCGCGCGGCCGATACGGCCCGAGATGGGCGCCGTGACGGTGGTGTAGCCGACGTTGATTTCGGCGGTGCGCACGGCAGCCTTGCCTGCCATCACATCGGCCTGAGCCTGCTTCTGGGCGGCTTCGGCGTTCACGAAATCCTGCTTGCTGATCGCGTTGACGGCTACCAGCGGGCGGAAGCGCTCGAGTTGCGCCGTGGTCTGTGCCAGGTTCGCTTCAGCCCGCGCCAGCGTGGCACGGGCGCTTTCCAGGGCTGCTGTGTAGGGCGCGGGGTCGATCTTGAACAGCGGCTGGCCGGCCTTCACGTCGCTGCCTTCGCGGAACAGGCGCTGCTGCAGGATGCCGGCCGCACGGGCGCGGATCTGGGCCGTGCGCACGGCCTCCACCCGGCCCGGCAGCTCGGTGACCAGTCCCACGTCGCCCGGCGTGGCCACCACCACGCCAACCTGGACCGGTGGCATCTTGGGGCCGCCTGCGCCTGCGCCCGCGGCTGGCGCGTCACCCTTGCCGCCGCAAGCGGCCAGGGCCAGGGCGCATGCCACGGTGAGGCCAAAGGCGGCCTTCTTCCTGCGATGGTGGCGGGGAGGGGAGATGTCTGACAGGTCGCGCGAGCTCTGCATGGAGGATCCTTCCGGTTGATACGGCAAACAGGACATCGAGCGGACGGCGCCGGGAGGCGGCCCACTGCGCAATGGCCCTGGAAAATGGTCCACCATTATACATACAATCATGAATGTATAATGAGTGGGTGCCAGGCGGGGCCATGGTGGTGTCGCAGTATGACAAGGAGATGGGCGTATGGTTCGTCGTACCAAAGAGGATGCGGCTGCGACGCGCAACGGCTTGCTCGATGCGGCGGAGCGGGTGTTCTACGAAAAAGGTGTCTCCCGGGCGTCGCTCGGGGACATCGCGCAGGCGGCGGGGGCCACACGGGGTGCCATCTACTGGCACTTCAAGGACAAGGTGGACCTGTTCAACGCCATGATGGACCGCGTGACCCTGCCGATCGAGAGCGCCTACGGGGCCTGCTCGGCCAGCGAGGGGGCGGCACCGCTGTCGCGGCTGCGCGGTGTGGTGGAGGGTGTGCTGCGCATGGTGTCGTCGGATGAGCGCACCCGCAGGGTCTTCGAGATCGCGCTGTACAAGGTTGAATACGTCAACGAGCTCAGCGGGGTGCGCGACCGGCACATCGCCGCTGCCGAGGGCTTTGTGCGCAAGCTGGCCGAGGACCTGCGGCAGGCGGCCGATGCGCAGGGGCTGGCGCTGCGCGTGCCGCCTGGGGTGGCGGCTACGGGCCTGCACGCGCTGTTCGATGGGCTGCTTCTGGGGTGGCTGCTCAACCAGGGCAACTTCGATCTCGTGGCCGTGGGGCGGGCGACAACGGATGCGTATCTGGCGGGTCTGGGCTTCGATCTGAATGGGGCGTGACCGGCCACATTCGCGGAAGCGGCCGGGGCTCGTGCGATAATCGATAGGATTGGCTCCGCCTTCCAGGATGGAAGCGGCTGTAGCTCAGTGGATAGAGTATTGGCCTCCGAAGCCAAGGGTCGTGGGTTCGATCCCCGCCAGCCGCGCCAACATCAACACTGCTTTTCTTGCCGGGTCGGGCGGGTGAAGCGCGAGGTTGGTTGTTAGGTCAAAAAATGCTGCTATAATTCGAGATTCTCCGGAGGGGTGCCCGAGTGGCTAAAGGGGGCAGACTGTAAATCTGTTGGCTTACGCCTACACTGGTTCGAATCCAGTCCCCTCCACCAGTTTTAGGCTGGGAGATTTTTTGCACAAGCTTTATGGCTTGCGCGGGAGTAGTTCAATGGTAGAACCCCAGCCTTCCAAGCTGATGACGCGGGTTCGATTCCCGTCTCCCGCTCCATGCTCTGTGCAAATTGGTTGAGAGAGTTGTTGGTGGTTGCAGTGATGCGGCTTCCGATTGCCCTTGTGGCTCAGTGGTAGAGCACTCCCTTGGTAAGGGAGAGGTCGCGGGTCCGATTCCCGCCAAGGGCACCAGAATTTTTGGCGCACTCCGTGCTTGGGGTGCGCCAAGTCTCGTTGTGTTGGATCTGTAGATTTCATTCGGAGTCGGAAAAATGGCAAAAGGTAAGTTCGAACGGACCAAGCCGCACGTGAACGTAGGCACGATCGGCCACGTGGACCACGGCAAGACCACGCTGACGGCGGCGATCGCCACGGTGCTGTCGTCCAAGTTTGGCGGTGAAGCCAAGAAGTACGACGAAATCGACGCAGCGCCCGAAGAAAAGGCCCGCGGCATCACCATCAACACCGCGCACGTGGAATACGAAACGGCCAACCGCCACTACGCCCACGTGGACTGCCCCGGCCACGCCGACTACGTCAAGAACATGATCACCGGTGCCGCCCAGATGGACGGCGCCATCCTGGTGTGCTCGGCCGCTGACGGCCCGATGCCCCAGACC
>JASLFM010000549.1 GCA_030150585.1 Acidovorax sp. | reverse complement strand
CCAGCGCGGCGAAAGCCAGCCACATGATGAGCCCGTCGGGCCGGCCGTTGGCCCCTGCCACGCCTCCCATTTCAGGCGGCGCGATCTGCACCAGCGCGCCGATGGCGATGATGCTGGAGATGGCGTTGGTCACGCTCATCAGCGGCGTGTGCAGCGCGGGCGTCACGTTCCACACCACCATGTAGCCGATGAAGCAGGCCAGCACGAAGACCGTGAAGTGGCCCAGGAAGGCCGCGGGCGCATAGGCGCCGATCAGCCAGAACAGCACGGCCGCCACCGCAAACACGATGACCAGCGCCTTGGCCGACATGGGCGCGCCGGCGCCATGGCCGTGGCCGGATTTCTTTTGCTCCACGGGTGCGGCCGCTGCCTTGGGCGCGGGCGCCGGGGCCTGCTTGAGCGGCGGCGCGGGCCAGGTGATCTCGCCATCCTTGATGACGGTGAGGCCGCGGATCGCGTCGTCCTCCATGTTGACCACGGCCACGCCGTCCTTGGCCTTGCACAGCTCCTCGGTCAGGCGCAGCAGGTTGGTGGCGTACAGCGTGGACGACTGCTTGGCCAGGCGCGAGGCCAGGTCGGTGTAGCCAATGATGGTCACGCCATGCCGCACCACGGCCTCGCCGGGCACGGTGAGTTCGCAATTGCCGCCCTGCTCGGCGGCCATGTCCACGATCACGCTGCCGGGCTTCATGCTCTGCACCATCTCGGCGGTGATGAGCTTGGGCGCGGGCTTGCCGGGGATCAGCGCGGTGGTGATGATGATGTCGGCATCTTTCGCCTGCTCCGCGTACATCTGGCGCTGCGCGGCCTGGAAGCCCTCGCTCATGACCTTGGCGTAGCCGCCGCCGCCCGAGCCGTCTTCCTCGTAATCGACCTTGACGAACTCGCCGCCCAGCGACTTGACCTGGTCGGCCACCTCGGCGCGCGTGTCGTTGGCGCGCACGATGGCGCCCAGGTTGGCCGCCGTGCCGATGGCCGCGAGGCCCGCGACGCCAGCGCCGGCGATGAACACCTTGGCCGGCGGCACCTTGCCCGCGGCCGTGATCTGGCCGTTGAAGTAGCGGCCGAAGGCGTTGGCCGCCTCGATGACGGCGCGGTAGCCGGAGACGCCGGCCGTGGAAGTCAGCGCATCCATCTTCTGTGCGCGCGACAGCGTGCGTGGCAGGCAGTCGATGGCCAGGACCGTGGCCTTCTTCGCAGCCAGTTGCTGCATGAGTTCGGGGTTTTGCGCGGGCCAAATGAAGTCGATCAGCGTGCCGCCTTCGCGCATCAGGCCCACCTCATCGGTGCTCGGCGGGCGCACCTTGAGCACGATGTCGGATGCGGCCCACAAAGCGGCGGCGCCATCGATGATCTTGGCACCAGCGGCGCGGTAGGCGTCATCGCTGAAATTGGCGGCCTCGCCCGCACCCGATTCGACGGCGACCTCGAAGCCCAGCTTGATCAGCTTTTCCACCACATCGGGCACCGTGGCCACACGCTTTTCGCCCGGGAAGGTTTCCCGTGGCACGCCGATGCGTTGGGCGTCATCACGCTGTGCGCCGCTGTGCGGCATTGGTGGAGTGGGGCTTGCTTGCATGGGGGTCTCCTCGGGTTTCGTAATCGTTGTGCAAGGCCGGCAGCGGACTTGCGAGCGCTAGGGCGTGGACGCGGCGTATGGGAATGGCGGAATGGCCAGGTAGCCGTCCATCATGCCGGCGCTCACGCGCGCGGCCTGGGCCAGGTCGTGGCCCCATTGCAGCGCAGGCCGGCCCGCGACCAGGAACTCCTGGTTGTTGCTCGTTTTGGGGCGCAGCAGCCGCTGGTCCACCAGCGCGTCCACCGACACCAGGGCGCCGCCTTCGGTGGCGTAGCGGTAGCTCACGTGCGAATATGGCTTGGTGAAGGCGATGTGGTGGCTGGCGAGCCATTGCGCGAGGCCGGGCTGGTTCTTCTCCAGCCATTGCGTGTTGTCCACCCAGCGCTTGAGGCGCAGGCAGTCCACACGCACGCGGCTGCCCACGGTGGCATCTTCCACCGTGACGCCCTGCTGGCGCGGGCAACTGCCCGACCAGCGCACGGGCTCGCGCGGGTAGTTGGTGCTGTTGGTCTGCACGAGCAGCACGGCCAGCAATTCCTTCTGCGGGCCGCGCAGCGCCACGGCGCGGGTCTGCAGCGGGATGCGGTCCTCGGGTTCAGGCAGCAGGGGAATGGCCTCGTCGGAGGCGCCAAGGTCTTCCCAGGCGCCTTGCTGCGGCAGGACCATGCGCGTGCGCCCCACCGGGTATTCCGCCGGCTGGGGAGTGAGGGGGGCACAGGCCGCCAGCACCGCGAAGGCGAAGGGCAGCAGGCATCTGGTTGTCGAAATCGTCAGAGTCATGAAGGAAAAGGATTCAAACGCTCCGCGCCGCGCCTGCACCGGCCGACTGACCGCGAGCTTACATGAAGAAACTTTGAGGCCCCTGCGCGCGGGGCGCTTCTGTTGTAGGGACAGCTCCCCAATTTCCCGGCCCTCCCCCAAATGAAAACCGGCAGCACGAGGGCTGCCGGCTTGCGCGGGGAAAGGCGTGGGGGATCAGTTCACAACCTGGGCAAGCTCGCCCTTGGCGTACTTGGCGGCCACGACCTGCAGGCTCTCGCCCTTGATCTTGCCACCCTGGCCTTCGCAGCCGAATTCGAGGTAGCGCTGCTTGCAGATGGCCTTGGCGGCTTCGCGCGCGGGCTTCATCCATTCGCGCATGTCGAACTTGTCGGGGTTCTCGGCCTGGAACTTGCGCACCGCGCCGGTCATGGCCAGGCGGATGTCGGTGTCGATGTTGACCTTGCGCACGCCGTACTTGATGGCCTCCTGGATTTCCTCCACGGGCACGCCGTAGGTCTCCTTCATCTTGCCGCCGTACTGGTTGATGATGGCCAGCAGGTCGGCGGGCACGGACGAGGAGCCGTGCATGACCAGGTGGGTGTTGGGAATGCGCGCGTGGATCTCCTTCACGCGGCTGATGGCCAGGATGTCGCCCGTGGGCTTGCGGCTGAACTTGTAGGCGCCATGGCTCGTGCCGATGGCGATGGCCAGCGCATCGAGCTGCGTGGCCTTAACGAACACGGCGGCTTCCTCGGGGTCGGTCAGCATCTGGCTGTGGTCGAGCTTGCCCACGGCGCCGATGCCGTCTTCCTCGCCCGCATCGCCCGTCTCCAGGTTGCCCAGGCAGCCGAGCTCGCCTTCCACCGTCACGCCCACCTTGTGGGCCATGTCCACCACCTTGCGCGTCACTTCCACGTTGTAGTCGAAGCTGGAGGGGGTCTTGCCGTCTTCCAGCAGCGACCCGTCCATCATCACCGAGCCGAAGCCCAGGTCGATGGCACCCTGGCAGATCGTGGGGCTGGTGCCGTGGTCCTGGTGCATGACCAGCGGGATATGCGGGTAAGCCTCGCTCGCGGCGGCGATCAGGTGCTTGATGAAGCTCTCGCCCGCGTACTTTCGCGCGCCGGCGCTGGCCTGCAGGATGACGGGCGCGCCCACCTCGTCGGCGGCGGCCATCACGGCCTGCACCTGCTCCAGGTTGTTGACGTTGAAGGCGGGAATGCCGTAGCCGTTGGCGGCGGCATGGTCGAGCAGTTCGCGCATCGAGACGAGGGGCATGGTCGTGGATCCGTTCGAAGGTTGAGGGGAGCGGCGGTAACCGCTCGGTAACCTTCGATTTTAACCAGCCGCCTCCTTTGACCCGCGCCGCGAATTCCATGCCGCGGCAGGTGGTGAACGGCCCCGGCGCGCGACCGCTCTCAGAGCACGCGGCAGATCTTCAGCATATTGGTCCCGCCCGGGGCACCCATGGGCTCCCCGCAGGTGATGGCGTAGACGTCACCGCTTTGCACGATGTGGCGCGCCTTGAGGTGCGTTTCGGCCTGCGCGAGCGCGGTGTCGCGGTCGGCGCTGGTGTCCATGAGCAGCGGGCGCACGTTGCGGAACAGCGCCATGCGGCGCTGTGTGGCCACCTTGGGGGTGAGCGCGTAGATGGGGATGTGGATGCGGTGGCGGCTCATCCACAGCGCCGTGGAGCCGCTGTCGGTCATGGCCACGATGGCCTTGGCGCCCAGGTGGTGGGCCGTGAACAGCGCACCCATGGCGATGCTCTGGTCGATGCGGCCGAAGGTCTGGCCCGTG
>JASLFM010000516.1 GCA_030150585.1 Acidovorax sp. | reverse complement strand
ATGCCCATGAGCAGCGCGAAGCTGCCGGCCATGGGCATGATCGGCGTGTTCATCCTAGCCAACCTGGCCGTGGGCTTCACGTTCTCGACGCTCGCGCGCAACCAGCTGCAGGCCATGCAGATGACGTTTTTCTTCTTCCTGCCCTCGATCCTGCTCTCGGGCTTCATGTTCCCGTTCCGGGGCATGCCGCACTGGGCGCAGATGATCGGCGAGGTGCTGCCGCTCACGCATTTCCTGCGCATCGTGCGCGGCATCCTGCTCAAGGGCAGCGGCTTCGCCGAACTGGCGTCCGATCTCTGGCCCATGCTGGCGTTTCTGGCCGTGGCCGGCGGCGTGGCTCTGGCACGATACCGCCAGACCCTCGATTGATCTATGCACGGACTGCACCTGACCGCCGACCTTTACAACTGCGCCTGCGCCGACGACCTCCTGCGGCGCGCCGACGCCATCGCCGCGCTGTGCCAGGCCCAGGTGGACGCATGCGGACTCACGGTGGTGGGCGAGCGCTGGCACCATTTTTCCGAAGGCGGCGGCGTGACCGGCGCGCTGCTGCTGGCCGAGTCGCACCTGGCGCTGCACACCTGGCCCGAAACCGGCAGCGTGACGCTGGACGTCTACGTCTGCAACTACGGCCGCGACAACTCGGCCCGGGCCCGTGCGCTCATGGCCGCGCTGGTGGCCGCCTACGCGCCCGCACGCGCCGTGCACCACGCGCTCGAACGCGGCGCGGTGCCGGGCTAACCCGCCGGTCCGCGGAACTGCTTGCGCAGAAAGGGGCGGTGCCGCGCAATGTGCGCCATTTGCGCGGGCGCCACCGATCCGCCCAGGTCTTCCTCGTCGCCACCGTTGAGCACCTGGTTGGCGTAGGCCATGGCGCGGCGCACCACCTCCTGCTCGCTCACGCCCTGCGCCGCGGCCAGGTCCATCGCCACGCGGCGCATGGCGCGTTGTGACAGCATCCACATCGCGCCGAAGGCATCCCAGGCGGCAGCCGCCTCGCGCATCTTTTCCGTGTCGCGCAGGATGTCCTGCAGCGGCTTGGCCAGCAGCGCGTCCAGTTCCTCCAGCCGCGCCTGCAGGGCCTCGATCTGCGCCTCGCGCTCCAGCGCCTGGGCCGCGGCCTGTGCAGCGGCGTCGGGCGGCGGCGGCACGGGGATGCTGCCGTCGGGGTTGGGCTGGGCGATGGTGAGGGAGGACGAAAGGGACATGGTGGATGCCGCTCGGAGGCAATGGCAAGGTGGCTTGAGGTGAACAGCCCCTAGCCTACACTGGCGCCATGCAAATCTACATGGTGGGTGGCGCGGTGCGCGACCGGCTGCTGGGCCGCCCCGTCAACGACCGCGACTGGGTCGTGGTGGGCGCCACGCCCGAGCAGATGGAAGCCCACGGCTTCGTGCCCGTGGGCCGCGACTTCCCCGTCTTTCTGCACCCCGACACGCACGAGGAATACGCGCTCGCGCGCACCGAGCGCCAGAGCGGGCGCGGCTACCGCGGCTTCGTGGTGCAGGCCTCGCCCGACGTCACGCTCGAAGAAGACCTGGCACGGCGTGACCTCACTATCAATGCAATAGCTGCTCCCGCAGACTGGATGGGCGCAGGAAGCGTTTTCGACCCCTACAACGGCCAGCGCGACCTGCTGGCGCGCGTGCTGCGCCATGTGACCGACGCCTTCCGCGAAGACCCCGTGCGCATCCTGCGCGTGGCGCGCTTCGCCGCGCGCTTCACCGACTTCACCGTGGCGCCCGAGACGCTGCAGCTCATGCGCGAGATGGTGCAGGCCGGCGAGGCCGACCACCTCGTGCCCGAGCGCGTGTGGCAGGAGCTGGCGCGCGGCCTGATGGAAGAGCGCCCTTCGCGCATGGTCGAGGTGCTGCGCGATTGCGGCGCGCTGGCGGTGCTGCTGCCCGAGCTGGACCGCCTCTGGGGCGTGCCCCAGCGCGCCGACTACCACCCCGAAGTGGACACCGGCGTGCACGCCATGATGGTGCTCGACATGTCCGCCCGCCTGAACGCCCCGCTGCCCGTGCGCTGGGCCTGCCTGGTGCACGACCTGGGCAAGGGCACCACGCCCGCCGATGTGTTGCCGCGCCATATCGGCCACGAGCAGCGCAGCGAGCGCCTGGCGCGCGCCGTGGCCGAGCGCCTGCGCGTGCCCACGGACTGCCGCGACCTGGCCGAGGTGGTCGCGCGCGAGCACGGCAACATCCACCGCAGCGGCGAATTCGGCGCGGGGGCCGTGCTGCGCCTGCTGGAGCGCTGCGACGCGCTGCGCAAGCCCGCGCGATTTGCCGACGCGCTGCTCGCCTGCGAATGCGATGCGCGCGGCCGCCTGGGCCTTGAGGCATCACCCTACCCGCAGCGTGCGCGCCTGCAGGCGGCGCTGGATGCCGCGCTCGCCGTGGCCACGGCCCCCATCGCGGCCGAGGCGGCGGCGCAAGGCCTCAAGGGGCCCCAGGTGGGCGAGCGCATCCAGCAGGCGCGCGAGCGCGCCGTGGCAACGGCGCTGGCCTAAGAGCGTGTTCAAGGTCTTACCACCGCAGTAGGCGCGGCCCCAGCAGGGCGCCCAGCGCCGTGGGCAATGCCATGCCCGCGAGGTACCACAGCGCGACGAACGGTGCCGCCATCTCGGGGCAATGCAGCGCATACGCGACCACGCCCAAGGCGCCCGCGAGCAGGCCCGCGCCCGCGCCGGCCCACCCTGGGCGCGTAGGCGCTGCGCCGCGCAGCGCCCAGAACAGCGCCGCCAGCGCGGGCAGCGACAGCAGCGCGATGTTGAATGGGCAGGTACGCCAGGTGCTGCCCAGCAGCAGCGGCAGCCGCTCGGGCTGCGCGGCACTGGCCAGCGCCACGCCCGCCAGCACCCACAGGGCGGCGGGCGGCAGAACCAGCCACAGCGCGGTGCGGCCCCATGGCATGCCCGGCCGCGCGAGGCGCAGCACCACGGCCAGGCCCAGGGCGGCCAGCGATCCCCCCAGCGCGAACTTGCCCCAGAACATGGGCAGCGCCAGCACCGCACTCCAGTCGTGGCGCAGGCCGAAGACGCCGAGCATGAGCGCCGCCGCGCCCGCCAAACCCAGCGCCACGGCCAGCGCGAAGCGCCGCTCCATGCCCCGCGCGGGGACGGGCTGCGCGTCGGCCGCCAGCACGCGGATGAGTTCGTCGGTGTTCATGGTGCACTCCTCTTGACCAGAGCCGCCAGGGCCTTGAGGCCCCGGTGCACGCCCACCTTCACGGCCGATTCCGACATGCCTGTGAGCCGCGCGGTCTCGACCACGGACAGCCCTTCGAGCTTCATGTGGACGATGGGCAGGCGCTGGCGGTCAGGCAGCGCCTGCAGCAGCAGGCCCAGGTCGCGCCGGGCCGTGGCAGCTTCGCCGTCGGTCGCCGCGAAGAAGGCGTCGGCCCCCTCGTCGAAGGAATCGGTGAGCGCCTCCTTGGAGGCCCGTGCGCGCAGCCAGTCCACGAGCTTGTAACGCGCGATCGCATGCACCCAGGCCGTCAGCGGCAGCTCGGGGCGGTAGGTATGGCGCTGGTGGTGTACGGCCAGCAGGGTTTCTTGCACAAGGTCCTCCACATCGTCGGGGCGCTGCGCGAGGCGGCGGCGCAGGAAGCCGCGCGCATGGGCGCTCAGCTCCTTGAGAAAGCGCTGGTAGGCCACGGCATCGCCCGCCAGCCCCTGCACCAACAACGTTCGCAGCCGCTCTTCGGTCTCCATAGATGTCCATGAATCATTCGTGGCGAATGCCCGGAAGGTTACAGCGGCGCGCAGAAATAAACATCCACCCGCTCCGTAACCGCCGCGGCGCACCGCGCGAAATAACGCTCGGACCGTGCGATGTCCGCCGGCCTCATCCCTTGTTCAACGACTGGAGTCCACCATGAATGCTTCCCTCTCCCTCGGCGCCCTGGCGCTTGCCGCCCTCGCCTCCGGCGCAGCCCTGGCCCAGGCCGACACCATGAAGAAGCCCGACGCCATGGCCAAGCCCGCCATGGAAAAGTGCTTCGGCGTGGCCATGGCCGGCAAGAACGACTGCGCCGCCGGCCCCGGCACCACCTGCGCGGGCACATCCAAGATGGACTACCAGGGCAATTCCTGGAAGTTCGTGCCCGCCGGGACCTGCACCAGCATCCAGACGCCCAAGGGTATGGGCTCGCTCACCCCCATCAAGTCCTGAGCCGCGCCATGGCCGCCCTGCCGCCGCTCGGCGCTGGCCTGGGGCTCAAGCCCCAGCACTACGAGGATGCACTCGCGCTGCAGGCCCCCGGCCTGTGGTGGGAAGTGCACCCCGAGAACTACGGCGTGGACGGCGGCCCGCGCCTGGCCTGGCTGGAGGCCGTGCGTGCGCGCCACCCGCTGTCGCTGCACGGCGTATCGCTCTCGCTCGCAGCGGATGCGCCGCCGGACGAGGCCGCGCTGGAGCGGCTCGCGCGCCTGGCGCGGCGCGTGGAGCCCGCACTCATCTCCGAGCACCTGGCCTGGTCGGCCTGGCGCGGGCACTACCTGCCCGACCTGCTGCCGTTCCCCCGCAGCACCGAGGCGCTGGTGCGCATCGCGGCCAACATCGGCCGCGTGCAGGACCGGCTGGGCCGCGCCATCGCGATCGAAAATCCGGCGCACTACCTGCACCTGGCGGGCCATGACTGGAGCGAGACGGCCTTCCTCGCCGAGCTGGTGCGCCGCACCGGCTGCGCCCTGCTGCTCGACGTGAACAACGTGTACGTGAGCGCGCGCAACCTCGGCACCACCCCCCAGGGCTACGCCGAGGACTACCTTGACGCCTTCCCGCTGCACGCCGTGGCCGAGATCCACCTCGCGGGCCACCATGCCGACCCACGCTGGGGCGAGGCCCTGCTCATCGACAGCCACGACGCTCCCGTAGCCGAGCCCGTGTGGGCGCTGTATGGGCGGGTGCTGGCCCGCGCGGGCCGCGCCATTCCCACGCTGATCGAGCGCGACGCCGAGATCCCGCCGCTCGCCGACCTCCTGGCCGAGCGCGACCGCGCGCAGGGCCTGCTGGCGGCCGCGCA
>JASLFM010000492.1 GCA_030150585.1 Acidovorax sp. | reverse complement strand
TGTGCCATCCGCTTGCATTGACGCGGGTGGCGGTGGAGTTTTCGCTATTACCCGATGAACATGCCGTGCAATGCACCGCCACGGTGGAAACCGTGGGGCAGACGGGGGTGGAGATGGAGGCGTTGACGGCCGTGCAGATGGCATTGCTAACTATCTACGACATGTGCAAGGCAGTGGACAAACATATGGAAATGACAGGAATACGGGTGGTGGAAAAGAGCGGAGGGAGCAAGCCGGCTGTGTGAACCGTGCATGGTTTGTGCGAACGACCACGTACGTGCAGCGTTTAGCACAGCCTGAATTGCTGCAGGCGTCAGAGTTATGAAGCAATGGGGCCAGCTGCTTGGGTGCCTTCCTCCTGCGGCCGAGGTGGTTGCGGCTGGTGTGTGCCAAGTTGTTAATGGTCAAGGCATGACGGCACTTGAAATCGGCTAAGGCACCACGAAAGGGGCCAGCTTACATCCAAGCCATCATCTCCGGTGAATGCAGCCGCCTATACTACTAGCCTCATCATTCATGCCGTGGTAACAAACAGTGAAGGCAGTCATTCTTGCGGGGGGCAAGGGTACTCGTTTGTCCGAGGAGACGGTTATTAGGCCCAAGCCAATGGTCGAGGTCGGCGGTATGCCAATCATCTGGCACATCATGAAGATCTACGCTGCTCATGGCGTCAACGAATTCGTGGTCTGCCTGGGCTACAAGGGCTACCAGATTAAGGAATGGTTCATCAACCAGCGCCTGCACCTGTCGGACATCACAGTGGACCTGCGCGATGGGGGCATCGAGATCCATCGCCATGTGGGCGAACCCTGGAAGGTGACCCTGGTCGAGACAGGGGAGGATACGCTGACGGCGACGCGCGTGCGGCGCGTGGCGGGCTATCTGCGCTCCGACGAGGATTTCTGCCTGACCTACGGTGACGGCGTGGCCGACATCGACATCGGCGCGCTGCTGGCCTTCCACCGCGCGCAGCAGCGCGAGGCCACCGTGACCGTGGTGCAGCCGCCGGGGCGCTTCGGCTCTATCGACCTGGACGGCGACAACGTGCGCGGCTTCGTCGAAAAACCCATCGGCGACGGCGGCTGGATCAATGCCGGCTTCTTCGTGCTGTCGCCCAAGGTGCTGGCGCGCATTCCCGACAAGGACTGCATGTGGGAGGCCGAGCCGGTCGAATCGCTGGCGCGCGACGGCCAGTTGTCGGCGTTCAAGCACGCGGGCTTCTGGCAGCCCATGGACACGCTGCGCGACAAGACCCGGCTCGAGGAGCTCTGGGCCGCCGGGGCCGCGCCCTGGAAAACCTGGAACTGAGGCGACCCCCATGCACCACCAAGGCATCGACGGCGCGGCGGATGCCGGCTTCTGGCGTGGCCGCCGCGTCCTGCTGACCGGCCATACCGGCTTCAAGGGCGCATGGCTGGCCGCCTGGCTGCATCGCATGGGTGCGGACGTCACGGGCTTCAGCCTGCCGGCGCCGGCCTATGAGTCGCCGGCCTGGCGGGCGTTGCAGCCCACCCTGGTCGCTGCCGGATGCACCGACCTGCGCGGCGACGTGTGCGACACCGCGGCCCTGGACGCCGCCGTGCGCGAGGCCGATGCCAGCGTGGTACTGCACCTGGCGGCGCAGGCCATCGTGCTGGAGTCGTACGCGGCGCCCGAGGCGACCTGGAACACCAACGTCATGGGCACACTGCACCTGCTGCAGGCGGTGGCGCGCCACGGCCGGCCCGCCACCGTCATCGGCGTGACCAGCGACAAGTGCTACGAGAACCGCGAATGGGCCTGGGGCTACCGCGAGAATGATGCGCTGGGCGGGCACGACCCGTATTCGGCCAGCAAGGCGGCCATGGAGATCCTGCTGGCCAGCTGGCGCCGTTCGTTCGGTGCGCAGGCCGGCATCCGCGTGGCCAGCGCGCGGGCCGGCAACGTGATCGGCGGCGGCGACGGTGCGGCCCACCGCATCCTGCCCGACCTGATGAACGCCTTCTCGCGCGGCGAGCCGGCCGTCGTGCGCCGGCCCGACTCCGTCCGCCCCTACCAGCACGTGCTGGAGCCGCTGTCGGGCTACCTGCGATTGGCACGCATTCTGCATGAGCAGGGCGATTCTTATGCCCAGGCCTACAACTTCGGACCCCCTGCCGGCGACGCCTGCACGACGCGCTGGCTGGCCGAAGTGGCGGCCGCGCAATGGGGCGACGGCGCCGCCGTGCAGTATCCGTCCGCAGGCCAGCAACCCCACGAGGCAGGCACGCTGATGCTGGACAGTGCCAAGGCGCGCCAGGAACTCGGCTGGTCTCCGCGCTGGACGGCCCGCGAGGCCGTGCTGGCCACCATCGACTGGCACCGCGCCTGGCTGGTGGGCCAGTCTGCCGAGACCACGGCCGAGACCCTGCGGCAGATCGACAACTACATCCACGGAAGTTCTTACGTTTCCGCGCGCTGACCCGGCGCCGAATTGACAAAAATGGCAGTTGCAGACACCGCCCCCGCCGCTGGCGCTCCCCTCCACCACGCCCGCGCCACACACCGCGATGGCCGCGAGTTCATCGTGTGCCAGGTCATCGGCCACCATGCCATGGGCTTCGCGCATCCTGCCGGCCAACCGCTGGGCGCGGAGGATGCGGTGCAAGGCCTGCAGAAGCTCGAAGTGCTGCCCATCGAGGCCCTGGAGGCGACCGCCCGGCTGCCCTGGATCGAGGCCGACCGCCTGCTGCGCGCCTTCGCCCGCCAGAACGCCCGTGAACACGCACGCGGCGCACAACAGGCCCGTGCGCCGTTCGAGGCCGGCAAAAGCAAGATCCCGCCGTCCGGCAAGGTCGTGGGCGAGCCCGAGGCCGAGAACCTGGTGGACGCCAGCCTGGACCTGTGGCTCACGGCCGGGCGCTATTCCGACCAGTTCGAGCAGGACATCGCGCGCTACTTCGGCGCCGCGCGCTCCATTGCCGTCAATTCCGGCTCGTCGGCCAACCTGGTCGCGCTGTCCACGCTGACCTCGCCGCAACTGGGTGCGCGCGCGCTGCAGCCGGGCGACGAAGTGATCACGGCGGCCGCCGGCTTCCCCACCACGGTCAACCCCATCCTGCAGAACGGCCTGGTACCGGTGTTCGTGGATTCGGACCTGGCCACCGGCAACATCGACCCGGCGCTGATCGAAGCCGCCATCTCGCCACGCACCAAGGCCATCATGGCGGCCCACACCCTTGGCAACCCCATGGACATGCGCGAGATCATGCGCATCGCGCGCAAGTACGGGCTGTGGGTGGTCGAAGACTGCTGCGACGCCTTTGGCTCCACGCTGGACGGCCAGCTGTGCGGCAGCTTCGGCGACATCGGCACGCTGTCGTTCTACCCCGCGCACCACATCACCATGGGCGAAGGCGGCGCCGTGTTCAGCCGCGACCCGCAACTGATGAAGATCGCCGAGTCCTTCCGCGACTGGGGCCGCGACTGCTACTGCCCCCCCGGCAAGGACAACACCTGCGGCCAGCGCTTTTGCTGGAAACTGGGCCAGCTGCCCGAAGGCTACGACCATAAGTACACGTACAGCCACGCGGGCTACAACCTCAAGATCACCGACATGCAGGCCGCCATCGGCGTGGCCCAGCTGAGCCGCCTGGACGGCTTTGTGCAGGCGCGCAAGCGCAACCATGCCGCGCTGACCGAGGCACTGCGCGCGCGCGGCGCCGACGAATTCCTGATGCTGCCCGAGGCCGTCGAAGGCGCGGACCCGTCCTGGTTCGGCTACCTGGCCGTGGTCAAGCCCGACGCGCCGTGCACGCGCAACGAGCTGACCCGCTACCTGGAGCAGGAAGGCATCGGTACCCGCCTGCTGTTCGCCGGCAACCTGGTGCGCCAGCCCTACTTCGCTGGCCGCAACTACCGTACACCCGGCCCCTTGCCCCGTGCCGACATCCTGATGGAGCGCGCGTTCTGGATCGGCATCTGGCCGGGCCTGGAGGCGCCGCAGATCGACTACATGGCACGCACCATTGCGTCCTACCTCGGCACGTCGTGGGATGAATGATGTCCACCCTGGCTGCCACTGACCTGCTGGAGACGGCGCTCGACGCTGTACCGGGCCGGCTGCTCGAACCCCTGCGCGGCGCGCGGCTGCTGGTCACCGGTGCCACGGGTTTCTTCGGCTGCTGGGTGCTGGCAGCGCTGGAGCGCCTGAACGGCCGCGGCTTCGGCCTGCAGGCGCAGTGCGTGAGCCGCCAGCCCCACACCTCGGCAGCTCCATGGCTGTCGTGGCTGCGTGCCGATGTCGATGGTTATGCCACGCTGGCCGTTCACCCGGCCACCAGCCATGTGCTGCACATGGCCACCAGCTCCGACAGCCGCCTCTATGCGCAGGACCCACTGGCGGCGGCGCGTGTCATCCTGGATAGTACCCAGGGCGCAATCAACTGGGCTCGCGCGCGTAGTGCGCACTTGCATTTCGTGAGCAGCGGCGCGGTCTATGGCCCACGCACCCAATCCCAGGGGGCGGCGCGGGAAGACCAGATCACCGCCGGGGCACCGGCGCCGCTGGACCGCGCCCAGGCCTATGGCAATGCCAAGCGCATGGCCGAATCGCTCGTTGCCTGCGCGGGTGCCGACTTCTGCATATCCCGGCCCTTCGCGTTCCTCGGCCCTGGCCTGCCGCTTGACCAGCACTTTGCCGCAGGCAACTTCGTGCGCGATGCGGTGGCGGGCCGGCCCATTGCCATCCGCGATGGCGCGCCGATCCGCTCGTACATGCATCCGGCCGACCTGGCCGCGTGGCTGCTGGCCCTGCTGGGCACCCCTGCGCGGGGTCAGGCGGTCAACGTCGGGTCGGACCGGCCGGTCTCCATCGCCGGCCTGGCCGAGGAAATCACCCGGGCCGCAGGCGCCCCGGCGCCCCTGTTGCCGCCCCTTTCTGCCAGTGCGGCCGATCCCGCTGCCTACTGGCCTGACACTGCGCTGGCTCGCTCACTGGGCCTGACCGCTTCCATTGACCGCCCAACTGCCATTACCGACATGCTCGCCTGGGCGCACGGCCGGGCCTGATGCCATCCAACGACAACTATGAGAGTCTCTGAATACATCGCTCGCACCCTGGCAGATTTCGGTGTGCGTCACGTCTTCACCCTGACGGGCGGTGGGGCCATGTTCCTCAACGATGCCTTCGCCTACGAAGGCCGCATCACGCCCGTGTACTGCCACCATGAGCAAGCCTGCGCCATGGCGGCCGAAGGGTATGCGCGCATCCACAACCAGCCGGGCGTGGTGAACGTGACCACGGGGCCGGGCGGCATCAATGCGCTCAACGGTGTCTTCGGGGCGTTCACCGATTCGATTCCCATGCTGGTGGTCTCGGGCCAGGTCAAGCGTGCGACGCACGTCGTGTCCACGCCCGTGCCTGGCCTGCGCCAACTGGGCGACCAGGAGGCGGATATCGCCGCCATGGCACGCCCCGTGTGCAAGGACGTCATCAGCCTGCTCCACCCGCAGGACGCGCCGGCCGTGCTGGCACGTGCCTGGGCCCTGTGCCGGGAAGGGCGGCCGGGTCCGGTGTGGATCGACATCCCCATCGACGTGCAGTCCGCCCAGATCGAGCCGGACCAATGCCCCGTGTGGAATGGCGAGCTGCCGGCCATCGAGGGCCGGCTGGCAGGCCCGGAAGCGTTGCGCGCCGCTGCCGACGACCTGCTCGACCAACTGCAGTCCGCCCAGCGCCCGTTGCTCTTCTGGGGCACCGGCGTGCGCCTGGCGGGACAGCAGGACACCCTGCGCGAACTGGCCGAGGTGCTGCAGATCCCCATTGCCACGGGCTGGACGCACGACACCATCGAGAGCAACCACCCGCTGTTTGCCGGCCGGCCCGGTACCATCGGCACCCGCCTGGGCAACTTCGTGCTGCAAAGCGCCGACCTGCTGCTGGTGCTGGGCAGCCGCCTGAACATCCGGCAGACCAGCTACAACTACGAGAGCTTTGCCAAGAACGCACGCATCGTGCAGGTCGACATCGACCCGGCCGAAACGCGCAAGCCCATTGTGCCGCCCGACCAGGCCGTGATCGCCGACCTGCGCGAACTGGTCCCGGTGCTGCTGGCACGTGCCCGCGAACGCGCATTGCCCGTGCCCGCACACCGCGCGCGCTGGCTCGGCTGGATTGCCCAACGCCGCAAACGGTACCCGCTGGTGGCCGAGCATCTGCGCACCCTGCGCGGCGAGCGCATCAACCCGTACTGGTTCATCCACACGCTGTTCGAGCTTTCTGCCCCGGGCGACGTGTTCGTCACCGGCAATGCCAGCGCCTGCATCATCCCGTTCCAGGTCGGCACCATCCAGCGCGGCACGCGCCTGTTCTCTAACTCGGGCTCGGCCTCGATGGGCTACGACATCCCGGCTGCCATCGGGGCGGCCTTCGCCAGCCCCGGCCAGCGCGTCGTGTGCCTGGCCGGCGACGGCAGCGCACAGCTCAATATCCAGGAGCTGCAGACCCTTGCCCACTACCAACTGCCGGTCAAGGTCGTGGTGCTGGCGAACGATGGGTACCTGTCCATCCGCTCGAGCCAGCAGAACTTCTTCAAGCGCACGGCCGGCGAAAGCCCTGCCAGCGGCGTCACCCTGCCCGACTACGTGCGCCTGGGTGCCGCCTATGGCCTGGCGGCGCACCGCATTGCCGGACCCGGCTTCGCCGAGGCCCTGGCCGCCGTGCTGGCCGAGGACGGGCCCGCCGTGATCGAGGTCATGCTCGATGGCCAGCAGGGCTTCGAGCCGCGCATGAGTTCGCGCCAGTTGCCCGATGGCAGCATCGTCTCGCCGTCCCTGGAGGACATGTACCCGTTCCTGCCGCCGGAAGAGCTGCAACAGGCCATGGCCTGGGAGGCGGTGTCTTGACGGCGCGGGCCGCCGAGGCCCCGCGCACCGCCCTCGTCTATGGCGCGGGTGGCATGGGCCGGCGCGTGGTGCGCGCGCTGCGCGCGCAGGGCGTCGAGATCCTGGCCGTGCTGGATCGCCGCGCGGCCCCGGGCAGCGAGATCGAAGGCATTGCCTTGTTGACCCCCGAGGCAGGCTTCGCCACCTTCGGCGCGCAACATGCCGTGGTCATTGCCCTGCACAACCCGGAGCATTCGGTCGCTGCCGCGCGTGCGGGCCTGCGCGCACAGGGCTGGCAGCACGTCCATACACCGGTGGATGTCTGCCGCTGGTTCCCCGACGCGCTGCCTGACAGCTACTGGCTGGTGGCCCCCACGGTGTATGCACGCCACGTTGCCGAGCTGGACGCGCTGGGCCGCATGCTGGCCGACGACACCAGCCGCGACGTGTTGGCCGGAGTGCTCGCCATGCGTGCCGAAGGCCGGTACGAGGCCTTGCCCGAGCCCGAGGGCGGCCAGTACTTCCCCGCATCGCTTCCGCGCTGGCCCGGGCCGCTGCGGTTCATCGATTGTGGTGCCTTCGACGGCGACACCCTGACCTGGGCCCAGGAGGCCGGTTATGTGATCGACCAGGCCGTGTGCCTGGAGCCCGATCCGCTGAATTTCCGCAAGCTGGTGTCGATGGTGCAGGCCCAGCACATTCCTGCCATTTGCTTGCCCAGCGCCGTTGCGCGCGAAGCCTCCTTCCTGCATTTCGCGGCCGATGGCGCCGGCTCGAGCCACCTTGCCGAAGCCGGTGGGACGGTGGTCCAGGCGCTCGGCCTGGACCAGTCGTTCCCAGGGTTCGCGCCCAATCTGATCAAGATGGATATAGAGGGGGCCGAGCCCGATGCACTGGAAGGGGCCGCGCGCCTGATCGCCGACGCGGGCCCCGGCCTTGCCATTGCGGTCTACCACCAGTTCGATCATCTGTGGCGCATTCCGCTGATGTTGCAGCGCTGGCTGCCGGCCTACCGGTTCTACCTGCGCATGCATGCCCACAACTCCTTCGACGTGGTGCTGTATGCGCAGCGCCCTTCATCCGACTGAAGGGCGTAACCACATGGCAGTTTACCCTGCAGAGGTCGGACACACCGTGGAAAGGTTGGCGCGCCCTTGCCCCGCCTGTGCAGCCAGCGTGGGCCAGGTCCTGCGCAACGTGCCCTATGCACTGTTCGAGGATTCGACCTTGCCCCGGCTCACGCGCGTGGTCCGGTGCCCGGCTTGCGGATTCGTGTTCGCCGACTCGGATGCGACCGCGCAGGACTATCTGGCGCACTACCAGCGCAACTCCATCTACGCGGCGGCCGATGCCCGCGGGGCCTCGCAGCCTTCGTTCGCCCCTTTGGTGGAGCGCGCCGGCCGCTTCCTGCCCCATGTGCCAGAGGGGGGGATACTGGTGGACATCGGTGCCGGCAGTGGCGACCTGCTCGATGCCGTGGCCCTGTGCCGTCCTGACATCCAGCGCGTCGCCGTCGACCCCGATGCGCTGTGCGTGCAGCCATTGCAGGCGCGGGGCATCTTGGCGCACCAGGGCTCGCTGGACAACTTGCCCGCTGAACTGATGGGGCGTGCCGACGCTGTCGTTCTCAGCCATGTGCTGGAACACCTCTGGGAGCCTGTCACCGGCCTTGCACAGGCGGCAGCCCTGCTGCGGCCCGGTGGCGTGATCTATGTGGAAACGCCGGACCGCGAGGGGTATGCCGAGCACGGCAATGTGCCCTTCTACTACTTCGACCCCGAGCACATCAACCATTTCGCCGTGACAGACCATGTGCGGATCGGCGCCTGCGCCGGCCTGGGACTCGCTGCGCAGGGGCGCAGCGTGTTGTGGCTGCAGGGCGAAGTCAGCTACCCGGCGTGCTGGGTGGTATTGCGCAATGCCCGGAGTGACGCTGCCGAACGGGATGCTGGCAGTGCTGGCGACGTGGAGCAATACATCGCACAGGAGGACGCCCGCCTGCAGGATTGGCTGGACCGCGCGCGCGGCGTCCTGGTGGCCGCCGGGGGCGAGTTCGTGGTCTGGGGCACGGGCAGCCAGGCCCAGCGCATGCTGGCCGAAGGCTTGTTCGACGGCATGAGGATCGTTGCCTTCGTGGACTCCGATCCCTCCAAGCAAGGGCGGCGGCTAGGGGGACATGCCGTGCACATGCCACAGGAAGGGCTGAAAATGACACAGGCGCCGGTGGTCGTTCTGGCAGCGCGGGCCGCGTCGGCGGCTATCCTGCGGGACATTGCGTCGAACCATCCGGACCGGCGCGTGGTCACGCTGGAAATGGCGGGCTGAATCGGGCGCACGACAGGCCGATTGGCGACAAATTTTTTTGGGGAACAGGCTATGAGTTACTACGAAGACGGAAAGCGCCTTTTCGAAGGATTGTTTGTCCTCGAACTGGCGAACAACCACTGGGGGCGCTTGGAGCGCGGCCAGCGCATCGTGTCGGACTTCGCCCGCATCGTGCGCTTCAACAACGTGCGTGCAGCCATCAAGCTGCAGTTCCGCGATGTGGACCGTTTCATCCACAAGGACTTCCGCAGCCGCAGCGACATTCGCTATATCAAGAAGACCATCGATACGCAACTGACCAAGGCGGACTACAAGACCCTGGTCGAGCATGTGCGGGCTTCGGGGTGCGTGCGCATGTCGACGCCCTTCGACGAGGCTTCGGTGGACCTGTGCGAAGAACTGGGCATCGAGATCCTAAAGATCGCCAGTTCGGACCTGAACGACTGGATCCTCATCGAGAAGATCGCGACCACGCGCAAGCCGGTGATCGTCTCGACGGGCGGCTCCTCGCTCAAGGACGTGGACGACCTGGTGAAGTTCTTCCGCAACCGCAACATTCCCCTGGCCATCAACCACTGCGTGTCTATCTATCCGTCGGAAGACTCCGAGATCGAACTCAACCAGGTCGATTTTCTGCGGGACCGGTATCCTGAAAACGTCATCGGCTTCTCCACCCACGAGATGACCGACTGGACCAGCTCCATCATGATCGCGTACGCCAAGGGCGCGCGCACGTTCGAGCGCCATATCGACATCGACGCGGATGGCATTCCGGTGTCCAAGTACTGCACGTTGCCGGAGCAGGCCGACACCTGGTTCAAGGCCTACAAGAAAGCCATCGAGATGTGCGGCCCCCCGGGCACGCAAAAGCGCATTCCTCCCGCCAAGGAGACCGCCTACCTTGATGGCCTGGTCCGTGGCGTCTATGTTCGCCGCGACCTGCCGGCCGGGCACCAGTTGCAGCCCGACGATTTCTACCTTGCGATTCCGCTGCAGAAAGGCCAGCTGTCGTGCCGTGAGTTGATGAATGGCGAGGTGTTGCGCAATCCGCTGGTGGCCGACGCCCCGCTGCGCATCGACGACATCGATGGCCCGCACGCCGACAACGAAAGCCTGCGCCAGCTGATCTACCAACGCGGCCTATGAGCAGCACAATGCAGGACGGCGGCAGGCCGTTGCTGAGCATCGTCGCCGGCTGCTACAACGAGCAGGACAACGTCCTGCCGCTGTACGAACGCATCTCGGCCGTCCTGCAGCCGCTCGAGGACCGGTACCGGTTCGAGTTGATCCTGATCGACAACGCATCGCAGGACGCAACCGTCGAGCGGATCCGCCAGCTCTGCGTGCAGGATCCGCGCGTGAAGCTGATCGTCAATGCGCGCAATTTCGGTCCGGTGCGTTCGCCCTTCCACGCCCTGCTGCAGGCGCAGGGCGTCGCGGCCATCTGCATGGCCTCCGACCTGGAAGACCCGCCGGAGCTGATTCCACGCTTTATCGCAGCCTGGGAGCAAGGGGCCTCCGTGGTTGCGGGCGTCTATGAAAGCCAGGTCGATGCGGGCCTGCTCGGCCTGTGCCGCAAGGCCTACTACCGCATCATCGCCGCCGTGGCCGAGGCGCAGCCGATCCCCGCCTTCACGGGTTTCGGGCTGTATGACCGCCGGGTCGTGGAGTTGCTGCGCCAGACCGGTGGCCCCTATCCCTATGTGCGTGGCCTGGTGTCCGAGTTCGGCCTGCCCATCAGCGTGATCCCGTTCGCGAAGGCCAAGCGCCAGTCCGGCATCACCAAGAACAATTTCCTCACTCTGATCGACATGTCCATCCTGGGGCTGACCAGCATGTCGCGTGCCCCGGTGCGCATCGCCACCCTGATGGGCGCGACCTTGTCCGTGGTCGGGTTTCTGCTCGCGCTTGCCTACCTGGTCGCCAAGCTGATCTTCTGGGAGCAGTTCCCCATGGGCCAGGCGCCCCTGCTCATCGGCATTTTCCTGTTCGGCGCCGTACAGATCCTGATCGCGGGCTTGATCGGTGAATACGTCGCCTCCCTGCACCAACGGGCGCAGAATTTCCCGCACGTGGTGGAACTGCACCGTGTGAACTTCGACACCACCGCCCCCGTGGGCGAGCGGCAGTCGGGCTAAGCACGGGGCTCCGATGCAACGGTCCTCTTTGGGCGGCAGGCCCCTGGTCCTGCGGTATATCGGTGCCGGCCTGTGGAACACCCTGTTCGCATGGCTGGCTTTCGCCGTCATCTGGAATGCCGGGGAGTCCTTCGCCCCTTTGTGGCTGCTGGCCATCATCGCGCACCTGGTCGCCACGACCCAGTCGTTCCTGGTGCAGCGCAAGTGGGTGTTCCGGCCCGAGGCCGGGAGCATGGCCGTGCAGTTCGCGCGCTTCCAGCTGGTCTATCTGGGCCTGCTGGGCATCGGGCTGCTCATGCTCCAGGCATTGAATGCCCAGGGCGTGCATCCCCTGGCCGCCCAGGTGCTGGTGATGGCCGCGCAAGCCTTCAGCGGTTTTGTGCTGGGCCGCTCGTTCACCTTCAGCAGTGAGCGGTTCAGCCTGGGGCAATTGTTGAATCGCATCGTGAGCACCCCGCGCAACCACGCCACGGCCTGGCTGGTCTTCGCCCTCAGCCTGCTGGTGTTCCACGAAGCGCTGTCGAAGCCTTTCTATGCGAGCCTGGACCATGTGGGCCACGATTTCGCGTTGTCGGCCACGGGCCTGCTCGAGGGGCGCTTCTGGCTGCAGTCCAACGGACTCGTCGCCGGCCTGTTCAATCCTCCCTGGTTCACGCCGGCCTGGTGTGCGGGCGCCGCGTTCTTCGCGGATCCACAGGCCGGCTTTTATTCACCTCTCCAGTGGTTCGCGCTCGTGCTGGATCCATTCCAGGCGATGCAGGTGGCCACGCTGCTGTTCGCCGCCCTGGCCTTCTGGGGCAGCTATGCCCTGGCCCGACGGGTGTTCCGGTGGGGCACGCCAGCCGCCGTGGTTTTTGCCGTGCTCGGCATGGCCAACACCTTCATGCCGTTGCGCTCGGCCGTGGGCGAGTCGGGATACCAGCCGTTGTATCTCTGGGTCTTGCTGGTGCTCGCCTTGTGCTGGCCTGCGGATCCGGCCGCCGGCTGGCGGCACCGCCTGGCAGGGCCCAGCCTCGCCGTCGGCGTCATCCTGACGGCCTGGCTGCATTTCGGCTTTGCGGGAATGATGGTGCCCACCTTCCTGGGCGCCATATTGCTCTGCCTGGTGCTGATACTCACGGGCCGTGCGCGGCTGGAATGGGTGCTCGCACGTGCGACCCTCGGTGGCGTGCTGGCCATCGCGCTCAACAGCTCCAAGCTGTACGAAGCGTCGAGCCTCATGCGCAACTTCCCGCGCGACTTTTATGCCATGCCTGGCTTCGCTTCGCTGCGCGATGCGCTGGTGGCACCCTTCATGGCATTGCTGCTGCCATCGGAGTGGACAGCGCATTTTGGCGAACGCAGATTGTCTGACGCGCGTTTCGCCGTTCTGCCCCATGAATGGGCGCTGGAGTTCGGCTTGGGCGCGCTCGCTGTCGCCCTGGCGGCGGCGGCAGTACTGCTGTGGCTGCGCCACCGCAATAAAGACTATCGATCATCAGCTAGTGTCGCGAGGGTCGTGTGGAATACGCAAACCGTGTGCGCGACCCTGATGGCGCTGACGCTGGTGGTTATTCCACCGCTGCTGCTGTGGAACCAGGGCGCCGTGCGCGATGCGCTCAAGCAGATTCCCATCCTCAATAGTGCAGCGTGGCCAATGCGCTGGATCGTCATCTATCTGCCCCTGGCGCAGTGGCTACTGGCGTGGCCGGTACAGCAGGTGCTGGCCAGGCAGACGGCGCAGCGCCAGTGGATCTGGGCTGCATTGGCTGCGGCTGGTATTTGGCTGGGGCCTGTTATGGCGCCAGTGGGCTACTACCTTGACCCAGGCATACAGTCGTACGATCCGAAGCCGGTGTTGCAGGCCCATGCCCAATCTCGCCTCACAGGGCAGCCCATACCAATCGAGCGGGTGGAGGTTGCACCGCCCCATATGCTCGGGGCGTCTCGCAACGACACCATGTTACAGGGCGCTTCGCAAGGGCTTTGCTACAACCCCATTTACGGTTACCGGCTGGAGGCATTTCCGCAAATCGAGCGACTGGCCTCTGGTCCGGCCTTATCCACCGATGCGTCGGGGCAGAGCCTGATCTTCAACCCGGCATGCCTGGTGCACCCGCAGGCCAATGCCTGCCGACCCGGCGATGGTTTTCGCATGAACGATGCGGCGCAGCGCCAGGCGGCAGAACACTTCGTGGCGCGGAGGCCATTTGACTGGCAGCGGCCGTGGCTCGGGCGGGTGTGTTCGTGGGTATCGCAGGCAGCGTTCTGGGTGCTGCTGTCACTGCTGGTGTCATGGTTGTGGCTGGCGGTGCTGGCCGCCCTTCGGCCCCGCGCCGGTGATACTGGCCTTTAGTGGGGAGCCAGCAGCCTGATGCACAAAACCGCGTAGCATGCAGCGGAATGCTCCTGTTTTGATAGCTACAAGCGCTCTACCATAGGGCATTAGAGGCCATTTCTCTCCTCAATTTCGCCTTATGCGCAGGGCGTCAAAAACCCAGGAGTGGAAGGTACGCCACCGGCTGCAAATGTTGCCGTGCATCCAGCAGGGCGACCCACTCCTGGGTGCGCGCCATCACGGGCAGCCAGCGCAATGTGTCAGATGGCTGCTTCAACTGGCGTAGTGTTTCTCCCAGCAATTCCTGCGCTTGGGGGGCGGGGTTCTTGTCGCGCAGCTTCTGCAACGGCAACGCGCGTGCAGCCAGTTCGGAGCCGTCCTCGTCATAAGGGATATAGAACTTGGGCTGTAGCTCTACGTCCTTGCCCATCATGGAGTCGGTGATCAAAGAAAATCGTTCGTTTTCGTCGGCGGGCGCTCGCGTGCCCACCAGCCGTGGGCCGCTCCAGGAAATGTGTGCAAATTCGGGGCGTTCAGCCAGTGCCACGTCCCTTGGGTTCAGGTCGGCTGCCGCCACGAGATTGAACCGGTCACCGGTGTACACCACAAATACCGGCCGGGCCTGCGCCACCGTATGAAGGCCATACACCAGTGCCGAAAGCTGCAATAGCCCAATGACCACCAAGTCAAATTTGAGCCGCCCCCAGCCTTTGCCAGGGTTGAAGATGGCAAAAGTCACCACGGGACCAAGCACCACGTCCACGCTGACGATTAACTGAAAAAGGTCGCGTCCCCCTGCCATGCGCCAGAAAGCGCCTGGGTACCAGACGAAATACACCACACAAAATGCCAGGAGCGCTGCGCACAGGCTCAGCACTAGGTGTATGCCAGCACCGCGCAGACGTACGCCGAGAGCACTAGCCAACCCAGAAGAAGAAACAGTCGCCGGGGTGTTCTTTGTGGTCATGGGCAAGAAAATACAGCCTATCGTGGGGGCGTTAAGGGTACAGGCGTCAACTCCAATCGCGGCTGGTGGCAAGTAGGATTGTGCCGGGCCGACTCGTGACTGCACAACTGTTCCAAAAATGATGCTCGCAAACTTCTGGCATGAGGGACGATTCGGGGTAGGTACAGATTCTCGGCGGCTTGGTAGGTTTGCTCCGCCTCGCCAATGCGCCCTAACCCATAGAGAGCAAAGCTCTTGGTCAGCATCGTGCGCGGGTTGTTTTTTTCGTAGAAATGGGCAATGCGCTCGCTTTCCAGTGCTTCGTCAAACTGCCTGAGCGAGAGCTGCATTTGAGCCATGGCATCATATGCATATACTACGAACCATGGATTGAAGCCTGCTCGTTGTACTACCGCATCTTCCAGAGGGATGTTCTCCTCTTGTAAATACAAGTGAGGCTGAGGTTCGCCCTGCAAGGCCAAGCGGATTTTATCGATGCCCTCTTGAATCTGCCCCTTCTTGGCCAGATACTGAGCATAGGGAACAGTAAGCCTGAGCGGCATCACCCCCATTTTTTCTGCCTTCGTCATCACCTCCTCCAGCACATCAAACCGCCCGGCATTGATGGCTGCTGCAGCTAAAGAGAATTGGGCGTAGGGCGACCCAGGATGGGTTCGGTAAGCCCAGTGCCAAAGGACGAGTTCATTCTTCCAAAGCGGCACCGTGACATGAACATTGAGTGCCGCCACACCTAGCCAAATAGCAGTGAAACCGCCTGCCAACACGCGCCACTGATAGCGGCTCACCATGCCATGGGTACCTGAGGTGACCTGCCACAGTAGTAACGTTGCCGCCAGCACAAAGAACGCTAGTGGCAAGACCAAAAAGCGTTCATGGCCGATGTTGCCCACCATGGCCAGTGGCACAAAGTTGAGTACCGGCAACAGGCTGATAAGTGCGGCAGATAACAGCAGACGGATGGTCGTTGCACGCCAGATGGAAGACACCAGCCAAGCAATACTCGCTGCCACTACTGCCCAGCCCCAGGCCACCTGTGATCCATCCAGCTTCATTGGATCAAAAGGATGCAGCGGCCCCATGTTCAAAAACGGAAACGCCACGGTGCGCAGATAAAAATCCAGCGTCAGCCCAACGTAGGCACCCCTATGGACAAAGCTGCCAAGCTGGTCCACCACCACCTGATCGAAACTCACCATGTGTGGCATGAACTGCATGCGCAAGGCCAAGTATGCGACGCCGAACATCAAAATAAGCCCATACAGGCGTTTGCGTCCCCACATGCTGTGCAAGCTGGCTGTCAGACCCTGTGTAGGCACCTGGAGCGCCCAATGCCACAGGAACAGCAGCACGCAGAAAGTGACTGCCATCTCCTTGCTCAGCGCTGCGGCAAAGAACAGCAAGGCACACAAGCTATCGCTCCACAGCGTCTTGAAACTCGACAGGAACAACGAACTCAGGCAAAACAGAGTCACTATCAGGTCAAAGCGGCCTGATACCCAGGCCACAGGTTCCACCAAGGCGGGATGTAGGCCATACAACAGCATTGCCACGGCAGCAAAAAATGGCAGGGTGCCAGGTTCCAACTCCTTGGCGCGAGCAAGACGCCATGCCAGCATGCCAACCAACAGGGTATTGGCCAAATGCAGCAGTAGATTGAGCAGATGTGAATACAGCGGATTGGCGTCCAGCAGCCGCGCCTCCGCGATGAGGGTGCCCATGACCAGCGGTCGAAAGTAGGCGGTCCCGGCAATCACCGATGCGACGGCAGCCTGCCATGGGTTGCCCGTGCGCAAATCACTGGCCACAGTAAAAAAAGCGACATCGTCCCATACATACTCCGCATGGAGCACCGGAAAGTACAGTGCTACCACCATGCACAGCACTACGGGCACGATGAAATAGATGCGGTGATTCCATGAGCCTGGTACTGATGGCATGGAGAATTGAAATATTGATAACAATAAAGAAAGCCGCAGCCCCTATGGGGCTGCGGCTTTTGCCACAAGAATCGGCTCGCGCTAGATCAGCGGCATTCCGAGGGGCGATATTTTGCCAACGTGCCACCACCCGTGCAGCTCCACTGAATGTTGGTGCTGGGGATGCCACCTGTACTTAGTGCTTGGCCGCCAGCAGTAGGAGTCAAAACAATCGTCGAGTTCCCAGCACGGGCGGTGTAAGTGATGGTGATTTGGCCGTTTGTCCCATCGGTGGAGATGCTGGCAACGTTTTGGTTGGAAGCGGGGGCCACCCAGCCCAGGTTGAGAGCTGTGGCACCATTGGCAGCATTTTCAGCCACGGTGACCTTGGCTGAGCTGGCGCCAACCAAACCGTCGGACACGCGGGCGCGGACGGTGTAGTCTTGGTATGCGGGCAGAGCCACAGCAGCCAAAATGCCGATGATCGCAACCACGATCATCAATTCGATCAGGGTGAAACCCTTTTGCACGGAACGCATGGTGCGCTTCATAACACTTCTCCTCAAGAACAATTGCAATTGAAAGCCCGCAGAGGGATTTCCCAGGCTTCGGACACGGGTGCTGCAGAATTCGTGCCAGCTTGTCTAGCTGCAACAATTCGTTTCTGGTGACCCCAGACTGCACGAGGAGATGCGGTCGCTGCCGTTTTTGCACACGAAATGTATCGCGTTGTGACAAATTTGTCGCGCCCGCGGAGATCTTGAGCCTGAATGGGCTAAATCACAAACTCCTGACCTGCCTGAAGCCAAAAAATGTCATGGGCCAAGCCGCCTTGACTGCTGGTATCCAGACCGCGCACCTCCTGGAGGATGCGGGTGGTCTCCAGGGGCTTGGTGTGGGTGATGTACACGGGGCAGGGGCACCGAGGGCGCCAATGCGCCAGCTCGTGGACCAGAGCAGGGGGGGACAGATGAAGGCTGCGCTGCGCAAGCTGGGCTTCCTGGCTGCTGAAAGCCGTCTCAATCACCAGCATGGCAAGGTCCATGGCATTGAGTCGTTGCCAAAGCGCCGGGTTGGGGCCGGTGTCGCCGCTGAAGGCCCACCAGCCGCCCGTGCCCAACATGGCGTAGCCCACCGCCGGGACCGTATGTAAGGCGGGCAGTACTTCAATGGAAAGACCGGATACCTGCAAGGTTTGCCCCACTGCAATGGGCTCAAAGCGCAGAAAGGGCGCTTGTGGGCTGGGCAGGCGGCTGAAGTCCGGCCAGATGGTGCCGTTGAACACATGGGCGGTCAGCGCAGCGATGGTTTCCGGCAGGGCATGAACGGTGACGGGATCCGTTCGCTGGGAGCCTACGGCATCCAGCATCAGCGGCAGCGCCGCCACATGGTCGAGATGGGAGTGGGTCAGGAAGACATGGTCGATGGCCCCCATTTCCTCCAGTGTCAGGTCGCCCACGCCCGTCCCCGCATCGACCAGGATGCTGTCGTCGACCAGGAATGCGGTTGTTCGGCAGTCCTTGGCAATGGCGCCAGAGCAACCCAGTACGCGGACCTTCATGCGCAGTATGGGCCCGCTCAGCGCTGCATGAACTGCATCTGGGTGCCCGCCAGTTCCAGAACGTCGCCGCTGTGCAGCGGAATGGGCT
>JASLFM010000444.1 GCA_030150585.1 Acidovorax sp. | reverse complement strand
GCCCCTCCTGTCTGCGAATTCCTACATCCCTACGGGAACTCCACCTTTAGCACTCCCTCCAATGGAGTGCTAACATGACCGATATGGAAGAAAGGATTTCTGGAATGACCCTTCAGTCTGGAGCCACTACGACGACCCTGGCGCCCGCCAATCCTTGGGCTTTGGTGCCTCCGCTGGGCAACCTGGACGCCTACATATCGGCCGTCAACCGCCTTCCTCTGCTGACCCAAGAGGAAGAGCAGACGTATGCCCGCCGCCTCAAGGAAAGCAACGACCTGGACGCCGCAGGGCGGCTCGTGATGTCGCACCTGCGCCTGGTGGTCTCGATCTCGCGCCAATACCTGGGCTACGGCCTGCCCCACGGCGATCTGATCCAGGAAGGCAACGTGGGCCTGATGAAGGCTGTCAAGCGCTTCGACCCCGACCAGGGCGTGCGCCTGGTGAGCTATGCCATGCACTGGATCAAGGCAGAGATCCACGAGTACATCCTGAAGAACTGGCGCATGGTCAAGGTGGCGACCACCAAGGCCCAGCGCAAGCTGTTCTTCAACCTGCGCTCGATGAAGCAGGGCTTCAAGGCCGAAGCACCGGACGCCGATACGCACCGCGAGACGCTGTCCGACCGCGAGATCGACGTGGTGGCCGAACAGCTCAACGTCAAGCGCGAAGAAGTCATCGAGATGGAGACCCGCCTTTCGGGTGGCGACGTGCTGCTGGACCCCTCGCCCTCTGACGACGGCGAGCAGGCCTACGGCCCCATTGCCTACCTGGCCGATGGCTCGCACGAACCCACGGCCATGATCGAGTCGCGCCAGCGCGATACGCTGGCCACCGATGGCATTGCCACGGCACTCGAAAGTCTGGACGAGCGCAGCCGCCGCATCGTGGAAGAGCGCTGGCTCAAGGTCAACGACGATGGCTCGGGCGGCATGACGCTGCACGACCTCGCCGCCGTGTATGGTGTGAGCGCCGAGCGCATCCGCCAGATCGAAGCCGCAGCCATGAAGAAGATGAAGAAGGCGCTGGCCGAGTACGCTTGAGCCGAATGCCGATAATCGCAGCGCGCATGCCCCACGGGCTGCGCGCTTTTTTACGCATCCAGAACTGCCACCCATGCACCGCCCCAGCCCCCTGCGCCGCACCCTGCTCACCCTCGCGCTCGCCAGCCTCTGTAGCGGCGCCCTGGCGCAAGCCGCACCCGCCACGCCAGGCTGGCCTGCCAAGCCGGTGCGCGTCATCGTGGGCTTTCCGCCGGGATCCTCGCCCGACCTCACGGCGCGCACCTTCTCTGAGCCGCTGTCGCAGGCGCTGGGCCAGCCCGTGATCGTGGAGAACAAGGTCGGCGCAGGCGGCAACATCGGCGCCGACGCAGTGGCCAAGGCCACCGACGGGCACACGATCGGCCTGTTCATCAACGGCAACATGACGATTGCCAAGCTGCTCAACCCGCAGCTGCCCTACGACCCCGCCAAGGACCTGGCGCCGCTGTCGCTGATCGGCACCTCGCCGCTGCTGCTCACCGCGCCCGTGGCCCAGAGCGGCGTGCCTGCGGGTGCCGACGCGCGCACCTTCCTCGCGGCCGCACGTGCAGCGGGCGACCGCTGGAGCTACGGCACGCCTGGCGTGGGCACCGTGGGCCACCTGGGCACCGAACTGCTCAAGGCGCGCACAGGCATCAACCCGGTGCATGTGCCCTACCCCGGCTACCCCCAGGTGGCAACGGCCATGCTGGGCGGCCAGCTCCAGATGGCGCTGCTGCCTCCGGCACTTGCGCTGTCTCAGGAACGCGCGGGCAAGCTGCGCCTGATCGGCGTCACCTCCGCAGGCCGCAGCACGCTTGCGCCTGGCGTTCCCAGCCTGGCCGAGGCGGGTGTGCAAGGCGTGCAGCTCGAGCTGTGGAACGCTTTCGCGGCGCCCGCTACCATGCCCGCGCCGGTGCGCGCGCGGCTGTCGGTGCTGATCGGCGAGATAGCCCGCAGCCCCGACGTGCGCGCCAAGCTGTTCCAGCAGGGATGGCAGGCCGTGGGCTCTTCCGCCGAAGGGCTGGCCAACCGCATCCAGGCCGACAACCGGACGCTGGGCGAGATCATCCGCTTGCGCCAGATCAAGGCAGAGTGATTGCAGGCCGCACTGCGGCGCTACATTTTGTTGCATTGCGGCATGAACGCGGTTAGTGTGGCGGGTTAACCCTCGGGAGCCCTCAACTCCGGCCCCGAACTCCACCAACCCGTTACCGCGAGCCCGCACCACGGGCCTGCTGCCGCCATGCCCCCTGATCGAGTGCCCTTGGGCAAGGGCTGTCCGGCCTGCGCCTGCCAGGCCCAATGCCTGCTGGGCCGCCAGCGCGATGCCGTGCGCTCGCGCTGGGCGCCGCACGTCGCCGAGCGCGCTTTCCGCAAAGGCGAGCGGCTGCAGCAGCAGGGCGAAACGGCCTGCACGATCCAGGTCGTCAAGGTGGGCACGGCGCTCGCGCTGCGCAGCGGCGACGACGGCGTGGAGCGCCCCGTGGGCATGTTCGGCGCCGGCCAGTTGCTGGGCGGCATGGCGCTGCTGCAGCGGCCCGAGACGCTGTCTTGCCAGGCCCTCTCGGCTGGGCGCGTGTGCGAGGTGGCCGTAGCCGCCGTGGGCCGCCAGGGCCTGGCCGATTCGGAATTCCTGCTCGGCCTGACCTGGGACTGCGCTGACACCAACGCACTACTGGCCGACTGGGCGCGCGTGGTGCGCATCCGTAGCGTGGCCGGCCAGCTCGCGGGCACGCTGCTGCAGTTGGCCGCCCTGCAGCGCAGCACCCTGGTGCGACTGCCCAGCCACACCGTGCTGGCTGCACTGCTGGCCACCACGCGCGAGACCATCGCGCGCACGCTGCGCCAGCTCGACCAGCGCCAGTGCGTGGTGCGCCGCGACCGCTGGCACTGCGAGATTCGGCGCGCGCAGCTGCTTGCGCTCGCGGCAGGCAAGTTGCCGCTTCAATAAGCACAGCACCCTGCACGGGGCTAGCACATGTGAATGGACAGCCTGGCTGCAGGTCAAGCCAGCGCCGCTGGCATGCTGGCCCGCTCGGCATCGCCGCCCTGCATCAGTGCCGGCACCTGGTGGGCAGGCACAGCCTTGGAGTACAGCCAACCCTGGTAGGAGCCGCAGCCATGCCGCTCCAGGAACCGCAGTTGCTCCACCGACTCGACCCCCTCGGCCACCACGTCCAGGCCCAAGGTCTGCGCGAGCACGATGATGGCGCGCACCATGGTCGCATCGGCCTCGCTGCGCAGCAGAGGGCGGATGAATTCGCGGTCGATCTTGATGCGCGAGACGGGTAGTTGCTTCAAGTGCATCAACGAGGAGTAGCCGGTGCCGAAGTCGTCCAGCGCCACGCCCACGCCCAGTGCCTGCAGGTTGCACAGCACCTGGCGCGCCTGCTCGGGGTCGGCCATGGTCTCCGACTCGGTCACCTCCAGCTCCAGGGATTCGGGCGGCGTGCCGTGCGCGGCCAGGCTCGCGCGCAGTTGGTCGACCAGGTCGGTCTGCCGCAACTGCTGGACCGAGAGGTTCACGGCCACGCGCATAGGCATGCCCGCGCGCGCCCACTGCGCGATCTGCCGGCAGGCCTCGTCGAGCACCCAGGCGCCCAGGGCGAGAATGAGGCCCGTGGCCTCGGCCACGGGAATGAAGCGCTCGGGCGAGATGTCGCCCAGCTCGGGGTCGCGCCAGCGCAGCAGCGCCTCCACCGCCTGCACGCGGCCACTGACCACGCACACCTGCGGCTGGTAGTGCAGCGCCAGCCCGCCATAGGCCAGCGCGAGCTTGAGGCGGTCGTGCAGCAGAATCTTCTCGGCCATCCGGCGGCCCATGTAGTCGGAGTAGAGCGCGTAGTTGGCGCGGCCCCGCTCCTTGGCCTGGTACATGGCCATGTCGGCGTAGCGCAGCAGCGTGGCCGCATCCTGCGCATCGCCCGGGCACAGGGCCAGCCCCAGGCTGGCGCCGAAGTTGAGCTCGAAGCCGTGCATTCGGCAGGGCTGACACAGCACCTG
Source organism: Acidovorax sp. (assembly GCA_030150585.1). GTDB lineage: Bacteria > Pseudomonadota > Gammaproteobacteria > Burkholderiales > Burkholderiaceae_C > JASLFM01. The sequence goes on along the minus strand of JASLFM010000444.1, from coordinate 4,367 downwards.
CAGCAGCTCGGCCGCGCGCTGCTCGGCCTCCCCCGGGCCGGACAGCGGCTGCAGCAGCACGGTGAATTCATCGCCCCCCAGGCGCGCCAGCGTGTCGCTCGCGCGCAGCGCGCCCTTGAGGCGCCGGGCCACCTCGACGAGCACCTGGTCGCCCGCCGCATGGCCGTAGCCATCGTTGATGGCCTTGAAGTCGTCCAGGTCCAGCAGCAGCAGCGCGAACGGCTCGCCTTGTCGGGCCGATTCGGCGATGGCCTGCTCCAGCCGCAGGCCGAACTGCCAGCGGTTGACCAGGCCGGTGAGCGTGTCGTGCGTGGCCTGGTATTGCATGCGGGCCTCGAGCCGGCGCAGCTCGGTGATGTCGCGCACGAACGCCACGGCCGCGCCGCCCTGCTCCGTGTGGCCCAGCGCCACATCCACGGGGACCAGACTGCCGTCCTTGCGCTCCAGCCACAGGTCGCGCCCCATGCCCATGGGCCGGCGCGAGGGCCCCTCGAAATAGCCGGCCATCTGCTGCGCGTGCTGGCGCCGGTGGGCGCGCGGCAGCAGCTGGTGCACCGACATGCCCAGCAGCTCGGCCAGCACATAGCCAGAAATCGCAGCCATGGCCGCGTTGGCGTACCGGATGGCCCCATCCGGCTGCACGAGCACGACGCCGTCAGGGGCTGCGTCCATTGCCGCACGCGCCAGCAGTTCGTCCGCATCCAGCCGCACGAGGCCGTGGGAGGCGAAGGGCTCGGCGTATCGCCCCGTCATGCTGCCGTGCCCGCCCGAAAGGCCATGCCGCGAGCGATGGTGCTGATCCCGGGCGCGAGGCGGCCGGCCTGCGCAATGCGGTGCGGGGCGAACGGCAGCGTCTCGCCCTCGCCCAAGGTGTTGCTGCGCTGTGGGGTAGGCACATACCGGCGCATGGGTGCGGATCTCCTAGAAGGTTGTGGCGCAGCCACTCTAGGGATTCGCGCGTTGTCGCGCTACTCAGGAAGCCCCCTGCAGCGAGGGCTATCGCGCGCCAATGTGACGCGCTTCGCGGTTCAGGAGGCCGATTCCTGCAGCAGCGCTCGCACGTCGGCGGCCAGCGCCTGCGCGCCGCTGCCGTAGCGGTGGTAGATGCGCAGCCGCCCCGCCGGGTCGTACACGTAGCTGCCCGCGGAGTGGTCCATGGTGTAGCTCGTGGGGGTCTTGCCGTCCACCTTCTTGTAGTAGATCTTGAAGTCCTTGGCCACGGCGGCGAGCTGTTCGGGCGAGCCGCGCAGCGCAAGGAACGTGGGGTCGAAGTTGGCCATGTAGCCCTTGAGCACCTCGGGCGTGTCGCGCTCGGGGTCGACCGTCACGAAGATGCCCTGGAGACGCTCGCCGTCCTTGCCCAGCGACTGCTTGACCTCGGCCAGCTCCTGCATCGACGTGGGGCATACATCGGGGCACTGCGTGTAGCCGAAGAAGACCACCACCACCTTGCCGCGGAAGTCCTGCAGGCTGCGCTGCCGGCCGTTGTGGTCGGTGAGGGGGATATCGCGCGCGTAGTCGGCCCCCGTGACATCCACGCCGCGGAACTCGGGCTTCTTCTCGGAACAAGCGCCCAAAAAGGCCACAGCGCCCACGGACAGGGCGCTGACAGCTATCAATTGCAGAGCATTTCGTTTATTCATGCGCGGACACTCACAAAACGTAGTGGTCCACGAGCAGCGCGGCGAACAGCACGCTCAGGTGGACCAGGGAAAACCGGAAGGTCTTGCGCGCCAGCGCATCGGAGTACGAGCGCCACAGGCGCCATCCGTACCAGCAAAATCCCAAGCCCAGCAGCACGGCGGCTGCAAGGTAGATCCACGAGCTCATGCCGTACACGAAGGGCATCAGGCAGCCGGCGAACAGGATTAGCGTGTAGAGAAAGACCTGCAGCCGCGTGAATTCGTTCCCGTGCGTGACGGGCAGCATGGGCAGGCCCGACTTGCGGTAGTCCTCCACGCGGTAGAGCGCGAGCGCCCAGAAGTGCGGCGGCGTCCACAGGAAGATGATGAGGAACAGGATCATGGCCTCAGGACCCACGTCGCCCGTCATGGCCGCCCAGCCGAGCACAGGCGGCATGGCGCCCGAAGCGCCGCCGATCACGATGTTCTGCGGCGTGAGCGGCTTCAGGATCACCGTGTAGACCACGGCGTAGCCCACGAAGGTGGCGAAGGTGAGCCACATGGTGAGCGGGTTGATCCACACGTAGAGCAGCGCCGAGCCCGCCGCACACAGCAGGGCCGAGAACAGCAGCGTCTCTGCGTTCGACAGCTCGCCCTTGGCCGTGGGGCGCCAGGCCGTGCGCTTCATCTTCGCGTCGATGCGCTGCTCCACGAGGCAGTTGAACGCCGCGGCCGCTCCGGCCACGAGCCAGATGCCCAGGCTGGCCAGCGCCATGCGGCCCCACTGGGCGGCGCTGGGCAGGCCGGGCACGGCCAGCACCATGCCGATGAAGGCACAGAACACGATGAGCTGCACCACGCGCGGCTTGGTCAGCGCGTAGAACTGGGACAGGCGCGAAGGCGCCGGAAGGGCGGGAGCGACACTCATGCAGGAACCCGGGATGCGCCCTGCGGCGCGGTGGAAACGGAAACGGCACCCGTGCTGCGGCTGGCGCAGAGCGCCCAGGTCAGCACCACGGCCAGAGCGGCCGCGCCACCCGTGTGCAGCACGGCGGCCACGAGCGGCCAGTCGAGCACCACGTTCGAGAGCCCCGTGGCGAACTGCGCCAGCGCCAGCAACGCCAGCCAGCGCCGCTGGTGGCGCAGTGCCGGTACCGACCGCAGGCGCCATACGAGCCACGCCAGCGCGAGCAGCACGCCATAAGCCGCGAGCCGGTGCACGTAATGGATGGCAGTGAGCCCGGCGAAGCTGATGTGGCTGCCATCCTGCAGCAGGCCCAGCGCACGCCAGACCTGGAAACCCTCGGCGAACGCCATATCGGGCCACCAGCTGCCCTGGCATTGCGGGAACGTGGTGCAGGCCAACACCGCATAGTTGGTGCTGACCCAGCCGCCGAGCACGATCTGCGCCGCCACCAGGGCCGCGCACAGCAGCAGCAGGCGGCGCACGGCGCGCGGCACGGCGGCGGGCTCCTCGCCGTGCGCCATCTGCGTCTGGCGCACGGCCTGCGCGCACAGCAGCACGAGCAGCACCAGCCCACCGATCAGGTGCAGCGTGACGATGGCGGGAAACAGCTTCATGGTCACCGTGAGTGCGCCGAAGGCGCCCTGCAAGCACACCCATGCCAGCGTGGCCGTGGGCCACCACGGGCTGATGCCACGCGCCCCGCGCAGGCGCTGGCGCCAGGCCCCCACGGCGAGCACGATGATGAGCACACCCACGCCCGTGGCGAGGTAGCGGTGGACCATCTCCACCCAGGCCTTGCCGTGAGTGACGGGCCCCGTTGGCATGGCCTGCTGGGCGGCCGAGATTTCGGCATGTGCGCCCACGGGGCTGGCGTTGCCGTAGCAGCCCGGCCAGTCGGGGCAACCCAGGCCCGAGTCGGTCAGCCGCGTGAAGGCGCCGAACAGCACCAGGTCGAAGGTGAGGAACAGCGTGAGCACCGCGAGCGCCTGCCAGCGCCGCACCGGCGCGTGGTGCCGGTTACGCAGCCACACCCAGGCCAGCGGCCCGAGCGCGATGACCGCGCCCAGCAGCATCATGCGCGCGAGCGGCGCCAGGTCGTACAGGGGTTGCTCCATCAGCGCGGCTCCCTGCCCGGCTGGTCCCACGAGGCTGAGGCGCGCAGCAGGCGGTCGAGGTCGCGCTTGGCCTGCGCCGCCTGGGAGCGGTCCATGCGCGCTGGGAAGCGCATCATCCAATGCCCCTGCGGGTCAACCACGTAGAGGTGCTCGGACAACGCGTGCCCCTGCGCGGGCGCAAGCCAGCGCGCCAGCTCGGCGGCGTCCACGCGCAGCACCGTCGCCTGCTGCAGGCCCGGCAGGATCGCCGCGGGCGGCTGGGCGGCATCGTCGACGAGCCACACCCAGTCCACGCGCTCCTTGTCCTTGCCCAGGCTTTCGCGCAGCTGGCGCTGCAGGTAGAGGTTGCCCTGGCATGAGGCATCACAACCGCCGCCAGAGACACTCACGATCAGCCACTGGCCCTTGAGCGCGTCCAGGCGCTGCGCGCGGCCGTCCAGCGTGTGCGCTTCGATGTCCGGGATCGCGCGCTGGGGTTCGACCAGTTCCCCATAGTTGCGCCGGCCGTCAGGCCGCACCACGTAGTAGGTGAAGTACGAAGCGATTACGGGCGCCGCGCACACCAGCATCACGCCGAGCATCTTCCAGCGGCCCTGGCGCGAGCGCTGGGCGGCCAGCGCCTCGTCGGCCACGGGCAGCTCATGCACCGTGAGGCCCAGGGGC
>JASLFM010000442.1 GCA_030150585.1 Acidovorax sp. | reverse complement strand
TGGTCCACGGCCAGCCAGTTCTTCTCGACCAGCAGGGCGATGTCGGCAAGCGCCTGCTCGCGGGTCAGCTCGGCCTGCTCGATCTTGCGCTGCGACGACGCGGCCAGCGCGTCGCGGTCGATGCTGTCCCACAGCGTCCAGCGCACGGCCACGCCAGCCACCCAGTTGGGCTTGCCGCCGGTGTTGATTTCGCGCGTGCCGAAGCCCAGCACCTGGGGCCGGCGCAGCGCCTCCTGCGCGTCGTGCAGCGAGCCCGCCTGGCGGCGCTTGGCCTGCACCTTTTCCAGGCCCGGGTGGTGCTGGTAGGCCGCGTCGATGAAGCCCTGCAGCGGCGGCAGCGGCTCGCTTGCGACGAACAGCGGGCTCGTGGGCAGCACGCGCGCTCGGGCCTTGAGCGTGCGCGCGAGCGCCGTGGCGGCCAGGCCCGCGTCGTCGCGCGCCTTGCGCGCCTGCTGTTCGGCATCGGCGAGCGCGGCCTGTGCCTGCAGGCGTTCGAGCTGCGAGATCACGCCAGTGCGCAACATGCTTTGCGCGGCGGCGTCGTGCTCGCGCACGCCTGCCAGCGCGCGCTCGCGCAGCCGCGCCGCGCGTTCGGCCAGTTGCGCGCCGAAGTAGCGCTGCACCAGCAGCGACTGCAGGCCATGCTCGCCCGCGGCCGCATCGGCCATGGCCTCATCGGCCATGGCGTCGAGCTCGCCGCGCACGGCGTCACTCAGGCCGCCGACGTACAGCGGCCACAGCAGCGACACGCTGGCCGATGCGCGGCTGGCCTCGCGCTGCAGGTTGAAGTTGGACGGCAGCTGGGGCAATTGCGGCACGGCGCCCGAAAGCGGCGGCGGAAGCTGGCCCAGGACACCCAGCAGCGACTGGCGCGCCGGGTCGAGGTCGATGTCCGCGCTGGCCGCATAGCGGTAGGCCATGCCCGTCACCGCCACCGAGGGACCGCCGAGCCCCTGCATGCCCTCGCGGCGCAGGCGGGCGCTCTCCACTGCCTTGGCGGACGCCGCGAGCTGGTCCGATCCGGACAACAGCATCTGCTGCGCCTGCACGAAGCTCAATGGGCTGCCCGCCACAGGTGCGGCGGGCGCGGCCGACACGGGCCCGCTGGCGGGGCCGGCCGAAGCGGGCGCAGCGCCCAGTGCGAGCAAGGCGGCCAATCCCCAGGATGCGTTCACATTCACGTTCTTTGGGCTTTGTTGCGTGATGAAACCTTTGCATTGTGCACACATCCGCTCCCTGGCCCGCAGGGAACTTTCGCAACTGGCAAGGTGTCGATTCAAAAAATTTGAATCAACACGTCAATCCGGCTGAACCCCGCACCCAACACGGCTTCCTAAACTGCCTGTCCACACGCGCCCCCACCGTTTTCACCCCATGCCCACCGCCTCTCCCGCTCCCGCCCGCTACACCCGCACGGCCATGCTGCTGCACTGGGTGCTGGGCCTGGCCCTGGTCGCGCTGTTCTGCTTCGGCCTGTACATGACGGGCCTGAAGTTCTCGCCCCTGCGGCTCAAGCTCTACAACTGGCACAAGTGGGCGGGCATCGCGGTGCTGGCGCTGTCAACTCTGCGCCTGCTGTGGCGCGCCACGCACAAGCCGCCGGTGCTGCCCGTGACCGTGACCCGCACCATGCCGCGCTGGCAGCGTACCGCCCACCATGCCACGCACCATGCGCTGTATCTGCTGTTCTTCGCCGTGCCGCTGATCGGCTGGGCCTACAGCTCGGCGGCAGGCTTCCCCATCGTGTTCCTGGGCCTGTGGCCGTTGCCCGACTTCGTGCCCGTCAGCCCCGACCTGGCCGAGGCCATCAAGCCCTGGCACGCATTCAGCGCCTACACCCTGGCCGCCCTCGTGCTGGTGCACGTGGCCGCAGCCCTCAAGCACCACTGGATCGACCGCGACGGCCTGCTCTCGCGCATGCTGCCCGGCGGCCGCTGATACCCCCTCTTGCATAGAAAGCGCAACCCATGAAGCTGCAATCCATCCTCGGCCTGGCATTCACCGGCGCCGCCCTGCTCGCCAGCCAGCCGGCCCTGGCCGAGCAAAAACTCGTGCCCGCGCGAAGCGAGGTGCTGTTCACGGCGCGCCAGATGGGCGTGCCGCTCGAGGGCCGGTTCAAGAAATTCGACGCCCAACTCGCCTTCGACCCCGCCAAGCCCGAAACCAGCCGCATCCAGTTCACCGTGGACACGGGCAGCGCCACGCTCGGCTCGCGCGAGACCGATGCCGAGCTGCCCAAGGCCCCGTGGTTCAACGTGCCCCAGTTCCCGCAGGCCACGTTCCAGTCCAGCAGCGTGAAAGCGCTGGGCGGCGGCAAGTTCGAGGTGGCCGGCAAGCTCACCATCAAGGGCCAGGCCCGCGACGTGGTGATGCCCGTGACGCTGGCCCAGGCGGGCGGCACAACCACCGCCACGGGCGCGCTCGCGCTCAAGCGTCTGCAGTTCAAGATCGGCGAGAACGAATGGGCGGACACGTCCATGGTCGCCGACGAGGTGCAGGTCAAATTCAAGCTCGCGCTCACGGGCGTGGGCAAGCTCTGATTTCCTCCGCTTTCAACCCATCGTCCACAAGGAGATTTTCTTCATGCGCACCACCCTGCTCGCCCTGGCCGCCGCAACCACCCTCGCCACCTTCGCTGCTGGCGCGGCCCATGCCGAAGCGGCGTCCTACGCCATCGACCCCACGCACACCTTCGTGACCTTCGAGATCGGCCACTTCGGCACCACGACGAACCGGGGCCGGTTCGACAAGAAGGAAGGCTCGGTGCAGTTCGACCGCGCGGGCAAGACCGGCAAGGTGGACATCACCATCGACACGACCTCGGTGAACACGGGCACGGCGCCGTTCGACAAGCACCTGCAGAGCGCGGACCTGTTCGACGCGGCCAAGCACCCCACGATCAAGTTCGTGTCCGACAAGTTCAGCTTCAACGGCGACAAGGTCAGCGAAGTGGCCGGCCAGCTCACGCTGCTGGGCAAGACCCAGCCCGTGACGCTCAAGGCCACGCAGTTCAACTGCTACCAGAGCCCCATGCTCAAGCGCGAAGTGTGCGGCGGCGACTTCGAGACCACGATCGACCGCACGGCCTTCGGCATGAACTATGGCGTGGACTGGGGCTTCCCGAAGAACGTGCGCCTCGTGGTGCAGGTTGAGGCGATCAAGCAGTAAGCGCACTCCGCTGCCACGCAAGCACCCGCCGACGCCCCTTCCGGGCCCGGCGGGTTTTTCTTGGCCCGCGTCAGGCCTGCGGCAGCCGGGGTGGCGCCATGGCCTCGTCGAAGCACGTGCCCTGCTCCAGCAGCCAGTCGCAAAAGGTCTTGACCACGGGATCATGCTGGCGCTCCGCGCGCGTGATGACGAAATAGCCCGGCGTGCCGAGCACTAGGCCTCCGAAGGGCGCCACGAGCCGCCCTGCAGCGAGGTCGGGCACCACGAGCGGCGAGTACCCCATGGCCACGCCGATGCCGTCGATGGCCGCCTGCAGGCAAAAGTACAGGTGCTCCAGCTCCAGCGACTGCGCGGGCACCACGCGGCTGTGGTGGGCAATCGCGAGCCAGTCGTCCCAGGCCGTGCGCCGCGCGGGGCAGTGCAGGATGGTGTGCTGCGCCAGGTCGGCGATGCGCGCCAGCGGCACCCGCTCCAGCAGCGCGGGCGCGCACACGGGGAACGCCGTCTCCGACAGCACGCGCACCTTGTGCAGGCCCGTGACCTCGTGCGGCTCGCGGCGGATCACCACGTCGATGTTGGCAGGCAGGCGGCTCATGGGCTCCAGACCGGTGGAGATCTGCACCTCGATGTGCGGGTGCAGCGCGCGGAACTGCGCCAGCCGCGGGAACAGCCAGCGCATGGTGAACGTGGGCAGCGCGTTCACGCGCAGCACCTCATGCACGCTGATGCGCCGCGACGCCGAGGCGATGGCCGCGAGCGCCGGGCTGATGGAGTCGAGGTAGAGCCGCCCCTGGTCGGTCAGCGCCACCGACTTACCCCGGCGCAGGAACAGCGGCACGCCCAGCCAGCTTTCGAGCGCCTTGATCTGGTGGCTCACGGCACCGTGCGTCACCGCCAGTTCGTCGGCCGCCCTGGAAAAACTCAGCAGCCGGCCCGCCGCCTCGAAGGCGCGGATGGAGCCGAGCGGTGGCAGGCGGTGCGGGGCCATAGTGTGAATTTTATTGACAAGAAAGGGCAGTTTATATCGATTGATTGTCTTCTCCGCCCCTGATGGAATGTGAGCCTGATTCAATCAACGGAGACAACAACGCAATGCTTTCAGGCAAACGCATCCTGGACCTGAGCTGGGTACTCGGCGGCCCCTTCGCGGGCCAGCTCCTCGCGCAACTCGGCGCCGAGGTAATCAAGGTGGAGGCGCTGGACGGCGACCTCGCGCGCCGCGTGCCGCCCGTCTCGGAAACGCAGTACTCGCCCTTCTTCCTGTCCGTCAACCGGGGCAAGCGCAGCATCGCGCTGGACTTGAAGTCACCCGGCGGCCGGCAGGCGCTGTACGACCTGGTGCGCACAGCCGACGCAGTGATCTACGGCTTCGCGCCCTCGGTGCCCCAGCGACTGGGGCTAGACTTCGGCTCCTTGAGCGCGGTGAACCCGCGCATCGTCGTGGCGCAAATCATCGGCCTGCACGACGAGGGCGAGTGGGCCGATGCGCCCGCGTTCGACCTGATGCTACAGGCCCTCTCCGGCGTGATGAGCATCACCGGCGAGGAAGGCGGCAAGCCCGTGCGCGTGGGCTACCAGGTGGCCGACCTCGCGGGCGGGCTGTATCTGGCGCTGGCGACGGTGGCGGCGCTGGTCAAGGCGCTGACCACGGGTCGCGGCGAGCAGGTGCAGATCTCGCTCTACGACGCGCAGATCGCCATGCTCACCTGGCAGGCGCAGGGCTGGCTCTGCGGCGGCCCAGTGCCGCGCGCCACGGGCGCGCGCCACGCGATGATCGCGCCCAGCGACACCTATCTGACGGCCGATGGCCAATGGATCGCCCTTGCGCCCACGGGCGAGGCGTTCTGGCGCAAGCTCTGCGAGACGCTGGGCAGCCCCGCGCTGACTGACGACCCGCGCTTTGCCAGCCCCGCTGCGCGCATCGGCAACATCGAGGCGCTGACCGCCGAGCTGGGCGCTCTGGTTGCCACGCGCCCTGCCGCCGAATGGCTGGCCCTGTTCGCCGCCGCGCGCGTGCCCGCGTCGCTGGTGCACAGCGTGGACGAGGCGCTGCGCAGCCCGCTGACGCAGGCGCGCCGCATGGTCGAGCCTGTGCCCCGCCCCGGCACGGGCGAGGCGGTGGAGATGCTGGGCAACCCGTTCAAGTACGGCGGTACGCCGGTACTCGGCTACCCGCCTGCCTTCGCCGCCGACACCGCCGACGTGCTGCAGCGCCTGGCGGGCTACACGCCCGAGCAGGTCACCGCGCTCGCCAAGGCGGGCGCCATCGCCTTGCCCGTTCAGGAGGCCACGGCATGACCCCCGGCACCCTCCCTCCCGAAGCCGCGCCGCTGCTGGCCGCGCTGCGCGCCTTCGCGCAGGCCGAGGTCGCGCCCATCACCGCCATGCAAGCCTGGGCCGGCCCCGCCATCCGCGCGGCCTGCGCGCAGGGACTGGCGGGCATCGAGATTCCGAAGGCCTTGGGCGGCCACGGCCTGCCCTACCCCGTGCGCTCGGCAGCGGCCGAGGCGCTGGCACGCGTGGATTTCGCCTTCGCCTTCGCCTTCATCAACCACCACAACGCGATCCTGCGCATCGCCGAAAGCGCCAGCGCCGAGGCGCGCGAGCGCTACGTGCCCGCCATGCTGCGCGGCGAGCTGATCGGCTGCACCGCCATGTCGGAAGACGGCGCGGGCAGCGACTTCACCGCCATCGGCATGGCCGCGCGCCGCGTGGAAGGCGGCTGGCGGCTCACGGGCGGCAAGCAGTGGATCGCCAATGCCGTGGGCGCCGAGGTGGCGCTGGTCTTCGCGCAGACCGACGCGCAGCTCGGGCCCGCAGGCATCGCCTGCTTCATCGTGCGGCTGGACACGCCCGCGTGTCGCCGCGTGGCCGACCAGCCGCTGGACGGCCTGGCACTCGCGGGCATCGGCGGCTTCGAGCTGACCGAGAGCTTCGTGCCCGATGCCGACGTGCTCTACCCGCCCGGCCAGGGCTTCAAGCAGGCGATGGCCGGCGTGAACAAGGCGCGCGTGCACATAGCGGCCATGGCCTGCGGCCTGCTGCACAGCGCGCTGGCGCAGGCCACAGCCTATTGCAGCGCGCGCATGGTGGCGGGCCAGCCGGTGCTGAACCAGCAGGGGCTGCGCTGGTCGCTGGTGGATGTATCGGTCACGCACGACGTATTGCAACTGCTCACCCAGCGCGCGGCCGCGCTCATCGAAGCGCGCGACGACGCGGCCGTGGAGGCCGCCGCCACCGCCAAGCTCTACGCGGGCAACGAGTGCCTGCCCGCCGTCGCCCAGTGCGTGCAGGCCCTGGGCGCGCGCGGCATGGCCGAGGGCCAGGGCCTTACGCGCCGGCTGCTTGCGGCCAAGGCGCTGTGCCTGGCCGACGGCTCCAACGAGGTCATGCGTGAGCGGCTGGGCGCCTCGCTCGTGCGCCGCTATGCGCGCGACTGGCGTGAAGACCACCGCGCCCCCCCTTCTTCCACGACCCCCACCGCTATGTTCCCAGCCCTTTACCTGACACGCGCCGACGGCGGCGCCACGCACGCCGAACTGCGCTCACTGTCCATCGGCGACCTGCCCGAAGGCGAGGTGCTGGTGCGCGTAAGCCACTCCACGCTCAACTACAAGGACGCCCTCGCCATCACCGGAAAGTCCCCCGTGGTGCGCAGCTTCCCCATGGTGCCCGGCATCGACTTCGCGGGCACGGTGGAGCGCAGCAGCGACCCGCGCTTCGCCCCCGGCGACGCCGTGGTGCTCAACGGCTGGGGCACGGGCGAGACGCGCTGGGGGGGCCTGGCAGGCTATGCCACCACGCACGCCGACTGGCTGGTGCCGCTGCCCTTGGGCATGACGGCGCAGCAGGCCATGTCCATCGGCACGGCGGGCTACACGGCCATGCTGTGCGTGATGGCGCTGGAGCGCCACGGCGTGTTGCCCGACGCGGGGCCGGTGCTGGTAACGGGCGCCAATGGCGGCGTGGGCAGCATCGCTATCGCGCTGCTGGCGCGGCTGGGCTACACGGTGACGGCCTCCACCGGCCGCCCCGAGGAGGCCGCGCACCTGCAGGCCCTGGGCGCCAGCGGCATCGCGGACCGCGCCGCGCTCTCCGGCCCGGGCAAGCCGCTGCAAAAGGAGAACTGGGCCGCCGCCATCGACGCGGTGGGCAGCCACACGCTGGCCAACGTGCTGGCCAGCACGCGCTACGGCGGCGTGGTGGCCGCCTGCGGGCTGGCGCAGGGCATGGACCTGCCCGCCACCATGGCGCCCTTCATCCTGCGCGGCGTGACGCTGGCGGGGGTGGACAGCGTCTACGCGCCGCTGGAGCGCCGCCGCGCCGCGTGGCAGCGCCTGGCCGCCGAACTGCCCGCCGAAGCCATCGAGCGCAACACCCGCGTGGTGGGACTGGCCGATGCGCTGGCGCTGGCGCCCGACTTGCTGGCAGGCCGAGTGCGCGGGCGCGTGGTGGTGGACGTGAACCGCTGACCGCCATAAAAAACATAGCAACCAGCGCTTTCTGAACAAGCGCTGGAGCCTTTTTTCTTCATAAACGAACACCAGGAGACAAGCACCATGCAACGCAAGACCCTCGCCCGCTCGCTGCTCGCCTGCGCTCTCGCCGGCCTCGCCCTCGGCACCCACGCGCAGGGTGGTTACCCCGCCAAGCCCGTGCGGCTCATCGTGCCCTTCCCGCCCGGCGGCTCGGTAGACTACGTGGCGCGCGCCATCTCGCAGAAGTTCTCGGAGTACATGGGCCAGAACGTCATCGTGGACAACCGTGGAGGCGCCTCCGGCACCATCGGCACCTACGAGGCTGCGCGCGCCGCGCCCGATGGCTACACGCTGCTGCTGGTGTTCGACTCGCACGCCGTGAACGGCAGCCTCTACGACATCAAGTACGACACCTTTAAGTCCTTCGACTACGTGAGCCTGATCGGCACCATGCCCATGGCGCTGGTCACCTCCAGGAAGTCGGGCCTGACCTCCCTGAAGGCCGTGATCGACACCGCCAAGGCCGAGCCGGGCAAGATCAACTACGGCTCGTCCGGCGTGGGCGGCTCCAACCACCTGCAGCCCGTGGCCTTCGCGCGACAAGCGGGCGTGAAGCTCATGCACGTGCCCTACCGCGGCGGTGGCCCCATGATCACCGCTCTGCTCGGCGGCGAGGTGGACATGATCATCGGCAGCCTGCCCACCGTGATCCAGTACGCCAAGACCGGCCAAGCCAACGTGGTCGCCATCGGCAGCCCCGAGCACCTGCCCCAGTTGCCTAACGTGCCTCCCATCGGCTCCGCCGTGCCGGGCTACGTGGCCCAGTCTTGGATCGGCATGATGGTGCCCAAGGGCGTGCCCGCGCCCATCTTCGAGCACGTGCAGGCCGCGCTGCGCAAAACGCTGGCCGACCCGGCGGTCAAAGTCAAGATGGAGGGCGACGGCTTCCAGATCGTGAACAGCAGCCCGGCCGAATTCGAGGACCGGGTGCGCCGCGAATCCACACGCTGGGCCGAAATCATCAAGGCCGAGAACATCAAGGTCGACTGACCGCCTGTAGTTTTTCTTCGTCCATCGACGGCCCGGCAGAGGGCAGTTTGCCTTGGACCACTATCTTGGCCTTGCCGCTGCAAGGCGCGTTCAATCCACCAGAAAGCCGCAGCTGAGGTTGGCCACCGTGCCGGTGATCGCCCCCGCATGGGGAGACGCCAGGAAGGCAATGGTGCGGGCTACCTGGTCGAGTGTCGGCATGCGCTTGAGCAGCGTGCCCGCAGCGGCTCCACCCAGCATGTCCTCCACCGTCATGCCCCCGGCCTGGGCCGCGGGCTTGAACACTTCGCGGGTATGCGAACCATGCTCCAGCGCCTCCGGGATCGCATGCGGCCGCACGCAAACGACGCGCACGCCCTGTGCGCCCAGCTCGCCCGCAAGGTGCCGCGACAGCGCCTCCACGGCCGCGCTGGACACGCAGTTGCCCAGATACCCTGGCCCCGGCAGGCGCGCGCCCGGCGTGGACAGCGTGAGGATGACGCCCGAACCCCGGCGCGCCATGTGCCGCGCCACCGCCTGGGCGGTGATGAAGTTGCACCGCGTGTAGGCCGCAATGGGGTGCTCGTAGTCGGCCAGCGAAAGCCCGAGGAACGGCGTGCCCTGCACATGCGCGAAGCCCACCGCATTGAGCGCGATGTCGATGCCGCCCGTCCGCTGTGCTACATCATCGGCATGGCGGTCGACCGTGGCGGCATCCAGCGCGTCGAGTGAAGCCCCCTCGGCGCGGCCGCCCGCCGTGCGGATATCGGTCACGACGGCATCCAGCTTGGCCTGGCAGCGCCCGGCCAGAAAGACCTGGGCCCCCTCCCTCGCAAAAGCCCTGGCGGCAGCGCCCCCGATGGCCCCGCCTCCGCCGTAGACCACGGCCGTCTGGTTTGCAAGCAGCATGTGCGCTCCTATGTGAATGGTGTCCACATAAAGTACCACGAAGAGTGGACGCCGTCCACATTTGGCATGCAACCCAATCCACTCCCCTGCTCGGCAAGACGGTTTCGACCCAAAATTAACCTAACGTAAATCAATTACGAATAGTACAATTCGCAAATCCATCCAAGGAGCCAACCCATGAACGCCGTTCTGCAACCCGCCGACCTCGCCGGCCTGCCCGCACCCGCCGCCATCCAGCAGTTGCACCACTACGCCTACAAGGCCCGCGACGCCGAGGAAACGCGCCACTTCTACGAAGACATCCTGGGCCTGCCGCTGTACCACATCATTCAGAGCGACTACGTGCCGAGCACGGGCGAATACTGCCCGTACACGCATTTCTTCTTCCGCCTGCAGGACGGCTCGTTCATCGCCTTCTTCGACCTGGGCGACGACGTGAAGGCCGAGCCCTCGCCCAACACGCCACTGTGGGTCAACCACATCGCCTTCCGCGTGAACACCGTGCAGGAGCTCGAAAACACCAAGGCCCGCCTGCAGGCCCACGGCGTGGAGGTGCTGGGCGTGACCGACCACCACATCTTCAAGAGCATCTACTTCTTCGACCCCAACGGCATCCGCCTGGAGCTGTCGGCGCAACTCGCCAACGAAGAGCAGATGGCCAAGGACAGCACCATCGCCCACGCACGCCTGGCCGAATGGACCGCGCGCAAGGAGCAATGGCGCAAGGAACGCGCCGAGGGCAAGGCCAGCCAGCCGCTCAAGCCGCAGAGCAACGACCGGCCGGAGTTCGTGCCGCATTGACGGCAGCGGGGCCGGTAAAATCAAGCCCATCCGTCATTCACCCACCAGACGGCATCCCCCGGGATGCCGTTTTCATTTGCCATGAGCGACACCCCTGCACAACCCGGCCTGGACAGCCTGTCCAAATCCTTCGAACCCGCCAGCCTCGAAGCCCACTGGGGCCCCGAGTGGGAGCGCCGGGGCTATGGCGCGGCGGGCTACCGGGGCACGCAGCGGCCCCAGGCGGGCGAGCCCGCGTTCTGCATCCAGCTGCCGCCGCCCAACGTGACGGGCACGCTGCACATGGGCCATGCGTTTAACCAGACGATCATGGACAGCCTCACGCGCTACCACCGCATGCGGGGCTTCAACACGGCCTGGGTGCCAGGCACGGACCACGCGGGTATTGCCACGCAGATCGTGGTGGAGCGCCAGCTGCAGGACCAGGGCGTGAGCCGCCATGACCTGGGCCGCAAGAATTTCGTTGCCAAGGTGTGGGAGTGGAAGGAAAAGAGCGGCAACACCATTACCACGCAGATGCGCCGCATGGGCGATAGCGTGGACTGGAGCCGCGAGTACTTCACGATGGACGACAAGCTGTCCAAGGTGGTGACCGAAACCTTCGTGCGCCTGTACCGGCAGGGCCTGATCTACCGCGGCAAGCGTCTCGTGAACTGGGACCCGGTGCTGCAGTCCGCCGTGTCCGACCTGGAGGTGGAGAACGAGGAGAAAGACGGTTCGCTCTGGCACATCGCCTACCCGCTCTCCGACGGCAGCGGCCAGCTGGTAGTGGCCACCACACGACCGGAAACGATGCTGGGCGACGTGGCGGTGATGGTCCACCCCGAGGACGAACGCTACAAACACCTGATCGGCCAGACCGTGAAGCTGCCGCTGGTGGGCCGCGAGATCCCCATCATTGCCGACGAGTATGTGGACCGCGAGTTCGGCACGGGCGTGGTGAAGGTCACGCCCGCCCACGATCCGAACGACTACCAAGTGGGCCAGCGCCACCGCTTGCCGATGGAAGTGGTGCTCACGCTTACCGCCACGATCAGCGACAACGCGCCCGCAAAGTACCGCGGCATGGACCGCTTCGTGGCGCGCAAGGCCATCGTGGCCGACCTGGAGGCCCAGGGCCTGCTGGTCGAGACCAAGAAGCACAAGCTCATGGTGCCCATTTGCACGCGCACCGGCCAGGTGATCGAGCCCATGCTCACGGACCAGTGGTTCGTGGCCATGGGCAAGGTGGGCGAAGGCGACGCCACGGGCAAGAGCATCGCGCAAAAGGCCATTGACGCCGTGGCGAGCGGCCAGGTGCAGTTCGTGCCCGAGAACTGGGTCAATACCTACAACCAATGGATGAACAACATCCAGGACTGGTGCATTTCGCGCCAGCTCTGGTGGGGCCATCAGATCCCGGCATGGTACGACGAGGACGGCAACGTCTACGTGGCCAAGGACGAGGCCGAAGCGCAGGCGCAAGCCCCGGGCAAGCAGCTGCGCCGCGACGAGGACGTGCTCGACACCTGGTACTCCTCGGCCCTCGTGCCCTTCAGCACCATGGGCTGGCCGAACCAGACGGACGCGGCCACCGACGACTACAACCTCTATCTGCCCTCCTCCGTGCTCGTCACGGGCTACGACATCATCTTCTTCTGGGTCGCCCGGATGATCATGATGACCACGCACTTCACGGGCCGCGTGCCGTTCAAGCACGTCTACATCCACGGCCTGGTGCGCGACGCGCAGGGCAAGAAGATGAGCAAATCCGAGGGCAACGTGCTCGACCCCGTGGACCTGATCGACGGCATCGCGCTCGAACCCCTGCTGGAAAAACGCACCCAGGGCCTGCGCCGCCCCGAGACCGCGCCCCAGGTGCGCAAGAACACGCAAAAGGAATTTCCCGAGGGCATTCCTGCCTATGGCGCCGACGCGCTGCGCTTCACCTTCGCGGCGCTGGCGTCGCTGGGCCGCAGCATCAACTTCGACAGCAAGCGCTGCGAGGGCTACCGCAACTTCTGCAACAAGCTCTGGAACGCCTCGCGCTTCGTGCTGATGAACTGCGAAGGCCAGGACTGCGGCCTCAAGGAACACACCAAGGAGCAATGCCAGCCGGGCGGTGAATTCCACGGCTACATGCACTTCAGCCAGTGCGACCGCTGGATCGCCTCGCAGCTGCAGAAGGTGGAGGCCGAGGTGGCCAAGGGCTTTGCCGAGTTCCGCCTCGACAACGTGGCCAATGCCATCTACGACTTCGTGTGGAACGAGTTCTGCGACTGGTACCTGGAAATCGCCAAGGTGCAGATCCAGACCGGCGGCGAGGCCGAGCAGCGCGCCACACGCCGCACGCTGATCCGCACGCTCGAAGCCATCCTGCGCCTGGCGCACCCCATCATCCCGTTCATCACCGAAGCGCTGTGGCAGAAGGTCGCGCCCGTCGCGGGCCTGCCTGGCGATTCCGTGAGCATCGCGCGCTATCCGCAGGCCCAGCCCGAGAAGATCGACGAGGCTGCTATCGCCCACGTCGAACGCCTCAAGGCCCTGGTGGACGCCTGCCGCACGCTGCGGGGCGAAATGGGCGTCTCACCCGCGCAGCGCCTGCCGCTGTACGCCGTGGGCGATGCCGCTTTCATGCGCGGCGCGGCCCCCGTGGTGCAGGCCCTGGCCAAGCTCAGCGAAGTGAAGGTGTTCGACGACGAGGCCGCCTGGGCCCAGGCCGCGCAGAACGCGCCCGTCAACGTGGTGGGCGACACCCGCCTCGCGCTGTTCGTCGAGATCGACGTGGCCGCCGAGAAGGCCCGCCTCGCCAAGGAAGCGGCGCGCATCGAAGGCGAGATCGCCAAGGCCCATGGCAAGCTCGGCAACGAGGCCTTCGTCGCCAAAGCCCCGCCCGCCGTGATCGAGCAGGAGAAGAAGCGCGTGGCCGACTTCGGCGCCACCCTGGCGCGCATCCAGGAACAACTCGCCCGCCTGGGCTGACTCGAAGAGAGAGCCGCCGCATGACCCCCTCCCGCATCCGCAAGGCCGTCTTCCCCGTTGCAGGCCTGGGCACGCGCTTCCTGCCCGCCACCAAGGCATCGCCCAAGGAAATGCTGCCCGTGGTGGACAAGCCGCTGATCCAGTACGCCGTGGAAGAGGCCTACGAGGCCGGCATCCGCGACATGGTCTTCGTCACCGGCCGCAGCAAGCGCGCCATCGAAGACCACTTCGACACCGCCTACGAGCTGGAGAACGAGCTGGAGCAGGCCGGCAAGCGCGAGATGCTGGAGCTGGTGCACAGCATCAGCCCCGACGACATGAACTGCCTGTTCGTGCGCCAGCCCCGCAGCCTGGGGTTGGGCCACGCGGTGCTGTGCGCCGAGCCGCTGGTGGGCAACGAGCCCTTCGCCGTGCTGCTGGCCGACGACCTGATGGTGGGTGAGAGCGGCGGCCCCGGCGTGATGGCGCAGATGACGGCCGCCTTCGCCAAGCAGGGCCGCTCGCTGCTCGCAGTGCAGGAAGTGCCGCTCGAACACACCAAGCGCTACGGCATCGTGAAGGGCGAGGCCGCGGGCGGCGCCCTCATGCGCATCGACGAAATCGTGGAAAAACCCGCGCCCGAGAAGGCCCCGTCGCGCATGGGCGTGGCGGGCCGCTACGTGCTCACGCCACGCATCTTCGAGGAAATCCGCAACCAGCCCAAGGGCGTGGGCGGCGAGATCCAGCTCACCGACGCCATCGAGCGCCTGATGCACCACGAGACCGTGTACGCCTTCCGGTACGCGGGCAAGCGCTACGACTGCGGCAGCAAGGAAGGCTTTCTGGAAGCAACGGTGGAACTGGCGCTCCAGCACCCGCAGGTGGGCGCGCAGTTCCGCGAATACCTGAAGACGCTAACGCTCTGATTTCGATAGCTGCCTGCGCTTGCTCCGCAGGCGCTGGCAGCCGTTTTGACCTCAGCGGCGGCGCAGCACGTGGATGAATTCCTCACCCACCGTCTTCTGCTCCACCAGCTCGTTGCCCGTCTGCTTGGCGAACGCCTGGAAGTCGCGCAGCGAGCCGCTGTCGGTGGCCAGCACCTTGAGCAGTTGGCCGCTGGCCATGTCGGCCAGGGCCTTCTTGGCCTTGAGGATGGGCAGCGGACAGTTGAGGCCGCGCGTATCGATTTCCTTGTGGGTGTCCATGTCTTTCAGTCCTTCGGCAGGCCCAGCCCGCGCCGGCGCTCCTCATTTTCCTCGGCCGTGAAGAAAACCGGCTCATGTCCGCGCGTACGCAGCCAGTCGGCCAGCGCATAGCCCGTGCCGGCGGGCCAGCACTTGAGCTCATGCAGGTCGTACAGGCGCCAGTCCACCAGCTCGGGCGAGAGCCTGACCTCGCCGCGCGCCACGACGTGGTAGGCGATGATGACCTGGTTCATGCGCAGGAATTCGTAGGCGCCGACGATGCTGCACGACAGCACGTCGAGGTTGGTTTCTTCCTTCACCTCGCGCGCGATGCCCTCCTGGGGCGACTCGCCCGCCTCCATGAAGCCGGTGATGAGCGCGAACATCTTCGGCGGCCAGGCGGCGTTGCGCGCCAGCAGCACCTTGCCGTCCAGCTCGACGATGGCAGCCAGCACCGGCGTGGGGTTGTTCCAGTGCGTCCAGCCGCAGGCGGGGCAGCGCAGGCGCTCCTTGTCGCCGCCGTCCTCGGCCATGACGATGGGGGCGAGCGCCGCGGCGCAGTGGGGGCAGAAGCGGGTTTCGTAGTGCATTGCGCTTGTTCTTATAGCTGTTTGCGCTTGTCCATCAAGGGCCAGAGGGCTTTTTTGCCTCAAGCCGGAAAGACGCCGGTGGACAGGTAGCGGTCGCCGCGGTCGCACACCACGAAGACGATGGTGGCGTTGCGCTCGCGCACCGCGATCTGCTGCGCCACCCAGCAGGCGCCGGCTGCGGAAATGCCGCCGAAGATGCCCTCCTCGCGCGCCAGGCGGCGGCACATGTCCTCGGCGTCGTCCTGGCCCACGTACACCAGTTCATCCACCAGGCGCGGCTCGTAGATCTTGGGCAGGTACTCCTCGGGCCACTTGCGGATGCCGGGAATGCGCGAGCCCTCTTGCGGCTGGGCGCCCACGATCTGGACCGCCGGGTTCTTCTCCTTGAGGAAC
>JASLFM010000376.1 GCA_030150585.1 Acidovorax sp. | reverse complement strand
GAAACCGTTTTCAGCGATCCCAACGCCGCCAGCCGTGGTGGCGATGCCCGTAGTAGCCATAACCGTATGAGGGAGCCACCACGACGGGCGGAGCATAGTACACAGGGCGCGGCGCATAGACCACGGGCGGCGGCGGGGCATAGTACACGGGGCTGGGCGCCACGTAGACAGGTGCGGGAGCCGCATAGGCCGGGTAGCCGTTGGTAGCGCCCACGACCACACCCGGCACGCCAATGCCCACGGACCACGACACGCCGCCGTGGGCGTGCGCGGCACTCACACCGCCCAGAGCAGCCAACGCCACGCCGGCGGCTGCGACCATGGCATACAGAGAACGGGTTTTTGTCATGAAAATCTCCTGATAGTGGGGTGGGCACACCCGGCCTACGGGTTTCGCCCACAGGCACCTAACGCGCCAGCACCCCAAAAGGATGGCACAAAATTGCTTTACGCTTGTTTCTGGACGTACACACCCCAGCCTGCCTGCGCAGAATTGCACGGAACCCCCGCCTAAAATGGGTGGATGAGCTCTTCTGCCCCCTCCGACACCGCCAAAGAAGCCGTCCGCCCCAGCAACTTCCTGCGCCAGATCATCGAAGCCGACCTGGCAAACGGCACCCATGCCCAGCGCCGCTGGGGTGGCAGCCCAGGCGACGCGGCCCACCACGCGGCCGGCGAGCCCGACCCCGCCAAAATCCGCACGCGCTTCCCGCCCGAGCCCAACGGCTACCTGCACGTCGGCCACGCCAAGAGCATCTGCCTGAACTTCGGTCTGGCGCGCGACTATGGCGGCGTGTGCCACCTGCGCTTCGATGACACCAACCCCGAGAAGGAAGACCAGGAATACGTCGATAGCATCATCGACGCCGTGCGCTGGCTTGGCTTCGACTGGGCGCAGGTTGGCCAGCCGCAGGGCGCGGCCCCCCCCTACCAGGCGAGCGACTATTTCGACTTCATGTACCGCGCGGCCGAGTACCTCGTGGAAACCGGCAACGCCTATGTGGACGAGCAGACTCCCGAGGAAATGAAGGCCAATCGGGGCGACTTCGGCAAGCCCGGCGTGGACAGCCCCTTCCGCGGCCGCACCCCGGCCGAAAACCTCGCACGCCTGCGCGAGATGAAGGACGGCAAGCTGCCCGACGGTGCTGCCGTGCTGCGCGCCAAGATCGACATGGCCAGCCCCAACATCAACCTGCGCGACCCGGCCATCTACCGCATCAAGCACGCCGAGCACCACAACACGGGAAACCAGTGGTGCATCTACCCGATGTACACCTTCGCGCACCCCATCGAGGATGCGCTGGAGCACATCACCCACAGCATCTGCACGCTGGAATTCGAAGACCAGCGCCCGTTCTACGACTGGCTGCTCGACCGCCTGCGCGAAGGCGGCCTGATCGCCGCACCCCAGCCTCGCCAGTACGAATTTGCCCGCCTGAACCTCACCTACGTCATCACCAGCAAGCGCAAGCTCAAGCATCTGGTCGATAGCGGCATCGTGAGCGGCTGGGATGACCCGCGCATGCCCACCATCGTGGGCCTGCGCCGCCGCGGCTACACGCCCGAGGCCATCCAGCTGTTCTGCGAGCGCATCGGTGTAACCAAGGACTATTCCTGGATCGACTACAGCACCCTCGAAGGCTGCCTGCGCGAAGACCTGGAAAACAAGGCCCACCGTGGCATGGCCGTGCTCGACCCCGTCAAGCTTGTGCTCACCAACTGGGACGAAGTGATGGGTGCGGGCCACCTGGAGCCCTGCAGCCTGCCCGCCCTGCCCCATGCGCAGGAAGGCCAGAACGTACCCCAGCGCCATTTCACCATCGGCAAGGAAGTCTGGATCGAGCGCGAGGATTTCGAGGAAGTGCCCCCCAAGGGCTACAAGCGCCTGTTCCCTGGCAACAAGGTGCGCCTCAAGGGCGGCTACGTCATCGAATGCACTGGCTGCGAGAAGGATGTCGACGGCAAGGTCATGCAGGTGCTCGCCACCCTGGTGCCCGACACCAAGAGCGGCACCGCCGGCGCCGACAGCGTGAAGGTGAAGGCCGCCATCACCTGGGTGGGTGTGGCCGATGGCGTTCAGGCCGAGGTGCGCCTGTATGACCGCCTGTTCACCGATGCGCAGCCCGACGCGGGCGGCAAGGACTACCTGGCGCTGCTGAACCCCGACAGTCTCAAGGTGGTGGCGGCCTACGTCGAGCCCTCGCTGGCACAGGCAAAGGCGGACGACAAGTTCCAGTTCGAACGCTTCGGCTATTTCGTGGCCGACCGAAAGGACCACGCGCCGGGCAAGCCGGTGTTCAACCGCGTGACGGGGTTGAAGGACTCCTGGGGCAAATAGGCCATTCCCCGCATGACCGCAAAGCCGGCGATCTCTTCGGATCGCCGGCTTTTTTCATTGGGGCTGCCTGGCCGCCCGCTGGCAGCCGGAAAGCCGCTCAAGCCCCGGCCACAACGCCCTTGCGCACGACGCATCCTGCCCCGTCAAGCAGCGAGAGCACCCCTCCGCTTTCGCGCCAGCCGATGGTGCCATCGCAGGGCCTGGCCCCAAGCCCCCACGACGGAGTCGGGCCTTTCATCACGCTGGTCTCGCTCGGGCTACGCTGGCATAGTGATCCTGCATCCTCGAAATTAGTTTTTCTCAATGGATCAATAAATACGATTGCCATATCCTTTAGACACTTACAGGCCCGCCCTACGTACCCCCAAAGGAGAGAACCATGAGCAACGAACCCAAGTGCCCCTTCGCCCACGGCGCCAAGACCACGCTGGGCACGCAGTCCAACCGCGACTGGTGGCCCAACCAGCTGAACCTGGGCATCCTGCACCAGCACACGCCGGCATCGAACCCGCTGGGCGCCGACTTCGACTACGCCAAAGCCTTCCAAAAGCTCGACTACGCAGCGCTCAAAGCCGACCTGAAGGCGCTCATGACCAACTCGCAGGACTGGTGGCCTGCCGACTGGGGCCACTACGGCGGCCTGTTCATCCGCATGGCCTGGCACAGCGCGGGCACCTACCGCACGGGTGACGGCCGCGGCGGCGCAGGCCATGGCAACCAGCGCTTCGCGCCGCTCAACAGCTGGCCCGACAACGGCAACCTCGACAAGGCGCGCCGCCTGCTCTGGCCCATCAAGCAGAAGTACGGCAACGCGATCTCGTGGGCCGACCTGATGATCCTCGCGGGCAACGTGGCGCTCGAATCCATGGGCTTCAAGACCTTCGGCTTCGGCGGCGGGCGCGTGGACATCTACCAGCCCGAGGAAGACATCTACTGGGGCGCCGAGACCGAGTGGCTGGCCACCAGCGACAAGCCCCACAGCCGCTACAGCGGCGACCGCAACCTGGAGAACCCGCTGGCCGCCGTGCAGATGGGCCTGATCTACGTGAACCCCGAAGGCCCGGACGGCAACCCCGACCCCGTGGCCTCGGGCCGCGACGTGCGCGAGACCTTCGCGCGCATGGCCATGAACGACGAGGAGACCGTGGCCCTGGTCGCCGGTGGCCACACCTTCGGCAAGGCACATGGCGCGGGCGATCCGGCACTGGTGGGCCCCGCCCCCGAAGCCGCGCCCATCGAAGCCATGGGCCTGGGCTGGATCAACCGGTTTGGCGATGGCAAGGGCGCGCACACCACCACGAGTGGCATCGAGGGTGCCTGGAAGCCCAACCCCACGACCTGGGACAACGGTTACTTCGACATGCTGTTCGGCTACGAGTGGAAACTCACCAAGAGCCCCGCGGGCGCCCACCAGTGGGTGGCGCAGGACGTCAAGCCCGAGCACATGATTCCCGATGCGCACGACCCGTCGAAGAAGCACCCGCCGATGATGACCACGGCCGACCTGTCGCTGCGCTTCGACCCGGCCTACGAGAAAATTGCGCGCCGCTTTCACCAGGACCCGGCAGCGTTCGCGGACGCTTTCGCGCGCGCCTGGTTCAAGCTCACGCACCGCGACATGGGCCCCAAGGGCCGGTACCTGGGCCCCGAGGTGCCAGCCGAGGACCTGATCTGGCAGGACCCGATTCCCGCCGTGGACCACGCACTGGTCGACGCACAGGACGTGGCCGCGCTCAAGGCGCAGGTGCTGGCCTCGGGCCTCACGGTGGCGGAGCTCATTTCCACCGCCTGGGCCTCGGCCTCGACTTTCCGAGGCTCGGACAAGCGCGGCGGCGCCAACGGCGCACGCATCCGCCTCGCGCCGCAAAAGGACTGGGAGGCCAACCAGCCTGCGCAGTTGGCCAAGGTGCTTGCCGCGCTCGAAGGCATCCAGGCCCGCTTCAACGCCGCGCAGACGGGCGGCAAGAAAATCTCGCTGGCCGACCTGATCGTGCTGGCCGGCGGCGCAGCCGTGGAGGCCGCCGCGAAGGCGGCGGGCCACGCCGTGCAGGTCCCCTTCACCCCGGGCCGCATGGACGCCACGCAGGCGCAGACCGACGTGGAATCTTTCGCGGTGCTGGAGCCCCAGGCCGACGGCTTCCGCAACTACCAGAAGCAGGCGCTGCGCGTGCCGGCCGAGAAGCTGCTGCTCGACAAGGCGCAGTTGCTCACGCTGAGCGCACCCGAGATGACCGTGCTGGTCGGCGGCCTGCGCGTGCTCGGCGCCAATGCCAAGCAGACTCCGCATGGCGTTTTCACCCAGCGCACAGGGCTGCTCACCAACGACTTCTTCGTGAACCTGCTCGACATGGGCACGGCCTGGGCGCCCGTGTCCGAAGCGCAGGACCTGTTCGAGGGCCGCGACCGCAAGACGGGCGCCGTGAAGTGGACCGCCACGCGCGTGGACCTGGTGTTCGGCTCCAATTCGCAGCTGCGCGCCATCGCCGAGGTCTATGCGCAGAACGGCGCACAACCGAAGTTCGTTCATGACTTCGTGGCCGCCTGGACCAAGGTGATGGAGCTGGACCGCTTCGGCACCCGATGAACCAGACGTACACGAAGTGAGATAAGGTCACGCCCTTTCCCACCCCGAGGCCAGTGCACTACGGCGCTGGCCTCTCTTTTTTCGCCACCTCCCATGAATTTCTCCGACCGCCTCCGGCAGCTCCCCTCCGTCGCCCACCTCGCCGCCCTGCATGTGCTGGGCGCGGACGGCCAGACCATCGCCACGCTCGAAAACAAGCCCGGCCAGGCCGGCTCGCTGGCCGTGTACCACGCGCTGGCCGCGCTGTACGGCGGCAGCATCACGCCGGCCGCCGCCGCCCTGGGACTGGAGTGGTACGCCGAGCACACGCAGGACGCGCTCGCCCATCCCGGCAAACACCCCAACATCGACCGCCTGCAGGCCTGGGCCCAGGGCAGCGAGCATTTCGGCGTGCGCCTCGTCACCGCCTGAAACACCGTCCGCCGGAACCCGTGTCGAAATCGCGGGGACGCGTTCGTCGTGCAGGATGGGCGACGCTTCCGCACCGCCCTGCATGCCTCGACATTGCGCTTTTCCACTGAAAGGAGTCCCCATGACCACCACCGGCACCGTCCGACTGCACCGCGTGCTGCGCGCCCCGCCCCACCGCGTGTACCGCGCCTTCCTGGACCCCGACGCCATGACCAAATGGCTGCCACCCCACGGCTTCACGGGGCGGGTGCTGCACATGGACGCGCGCACCGGCGGCAGCTACCGCATGCAGTTCACCAACTGGAGCAACGGCCAGACCCATGCCTTCGGCGGCGAATACCTGGAGCTGGTGCCCGACCAGCGCATCGTGCACACCGACCGTTTCGACGACCCCAACCTGCCCGGCGAGATGC
Organism: Acidovorax sp.; assembly: GCA_030150585.1. Lineage (GTDB taxonomy): Bacteria > Pseudomonadota > Gammaproteobacteria > Burkholderiales > Burkholderiaceae_C > JASLFM01. The sequence continues at coordinate 1,787 of JASLFM010000376.1, read as the reverse complement.
GCACCACCATCACCTTCACCCCCGTGCCCGTGGGTACCGAGGTCACGGCGGTGCAGGAGGGCATTCCCGCCATGATCCCCACGGCCGCGTGCTACCTGGGCTGGCAGGAGTCGCTGCAACTGCTGGCCCTGCTCGTGGAGCCTGAAATCCCCGGCTGACCGCCCTACACTCGGGGCCATGCCTTTGCCAAGACGCCCCGTACTCGGTGCCCTGCTGGCCTGCACTGCCTCCCTGGGCCTGCCGCAGCGCGCCACGGCAGCCCCGCCAAGACCTCCTGAATCCGGCCCCTGGCCACGCCCGCTGGCCGTGCCCGGCGGCGTGGCGCGGCTGTCACTGGGCCCCGCACCGCAAGCGCCAGCGGCCCACACGCTGGTGAATGGCGAGCGCGTGCCGCTGCTGGTGCTGGGCGACGCGATCGAATGGACGGCCATCGTGGGCATTCCCCTCGCCGCACCTGTGGGCGCCGCACACATCAGCGCGGGCGAGCGCGAAGTGGCCTACCAGGTCGCCGCCAAAAAGTACCGCGAACAGCGGCTGACCGTGGCGCCGCGCACCGTCGATTTCTCGCCCGAGGACAACGCCCGCTACGAACGCGAACGCGCGCACCAGCAGCAGGTGACCGCCGCCTTCAGCCAGCCGCTGCCGCAGCGGCTGCAGATGCGCGCGCCGGTGCCGGGGCCACGCTCCAGCTCCTTCGGCCTGCGCCGCGTGTTCAACGGCCAGGCACGCAACCCGCACAGCGGCATGGACATCGCCGCGCCCACGGGCACGCCCGTGCGCGCCCCGCTGCCGGGCCGGGTGATCGACGTGGGTGACTATTTCCTTCCGGGCGGCACCGTCTGGCTCGACCACGGCGGCGGCCTGCTCACGCTGTACTGCCACCTGAGCAGCATGGACTGCCGCGTGGGCGACCGGTTGCGCGCGGGCGACGCCTTCTGCAAGGTGGGCGCCACAGGCCGCGTGACGGGGCCGCACCTGCACTGGGGCGTGATGCTCAACCGCACCATGGTGGACCCGGCACTGTTCCTCGCCGGGTGACGCACGCCACGACGCGGCCCCCTCCTACCCGCAGGGAGCGGGTGGCGCGCTAAGGTCAGCCGTTTACCGCAATAAGAATCAGGAGTGCCTCCATGCGAGCCCAGACTGCCGCCAAAACCCTCTCCACCCTTGCGCTCGCCGCCTTCGCGGCCGCCTGCAGCAGCACGCCCCCAGGAGCCTCCGTGCAAGCCACTCCCGCCGACGCCGCCAGCCAGCTCCAGGCCTACGACTGGGACCTCGCCGCTGCCTTCGACGGCAAGGGCCAGCCCGCGCCGAGCTGGCGCCTGCCCGAGCACACGCCCACGCGGCTGCATTTCCAGGGCCAGCAGCTGTCGGTGCAGAACCTGTGCAACGCCATCGGCGCAGGCTACACGCTCGACGGTGCGCGCCTGCAAGTGGGCCGCGCCATGTCCACGCTGCGCGCCTGCGCGGACCGGGACCTGATGGGCCTGGAGCAGCGCGTGGTCGCCCAGCTGCCGCAGGCCCAGCGCTACGAACTGCGCGCGGCCACCGGCAATGCAGCCCCCACGCTCGTGCTGCACTTCACCGACGGCAGCCGTTGGGAACTGGCAGGCACCCCCACGCCCGCCACGCGCTACGGCTCGGCCGGCGAGCGGGTGTTCCTCGAAGTCGCACCGCAGCGCGTGGCCTGCAACCACCCGCTGATGCCCAACGCCCAGTGCCTGCGCGTGCGCGAGATCCGCTACGCAGACAACGGCGTGAAGCAGTCCACGGGCGAATGGCGCATC
>JASLFM010000356.1 GCA_030150585.1 Acidovorax sp. | reverse complement strand
ACCGCTTTTATGGCGAGCGCAAGGCACAGGGCTGGCAGGTGGTGGGCCTGGCGATCGACCAGCCGTCGGCCGTCCGCCAATTCCTCGCGCGGCTGCCGCTGCAGTTCCCCGTCGGCATGGCGGGCATGGGCGGGACGGAGTTGGGCCGGGCCATGGGCAATCTGCAGGGAGGCTTGCCCTTTACGGTGCTTCTGGGTGCGAACGGCCGGGTACTGCAACGTAAAATGGGCCAATTGACGGCGGATGATCTGGCTCAATGGAGTCGCTTGGTCTAGTGGAGTTCATGGCGACGTTGATGAAAAATACGTCGCAAAGGCTGAAATAGGGTGAATTTGGAGTAAATTCGCGCCCTATTCCGTTTTTAGCCGTTGGAGCTCCCATGGATTTGCGAAAACTCAAGACCCTGATCGACCTGGTGTCCGAGTCGAATGTGTCGGAACTGGAGATCACAGAAGCCGAGGGCAAGGTGCGCATCGTCAAGAGCGGCGGCGCAGTGGTGCAGCAGTTTGTGGCGGCGCCCATGCAGGCCCCGGTCGCCCAGGCGCCGGCCGCTGCGGCAGTGCCCGTGGCGGAACTGCCGGCACCGGCCGCTGCCGCGCCGTCGGGTCATGTGGTCAAGTCGCCCATGGTGGGTACGTTCTACCGCGCGGCCAGCCCGGGTGCCAAGCCGTTCGTGGAGGTGGGCAGCCAGGTCAAGGAGGGCGACACCATCTGCATCATCGAGGCCATGAAGATTCTCAACGAGATCGAGGCCGACAAGACGGGCACCGTGACCCGCATCCTTGGCGAGAACGGCCAGGCGGTGGAGTACGGTCAGCCGCTGTTCGTGATCGAATAAGGCCCCCATGTTCAAGAAGATTCTTGTGGCCAACCGCGGGGAGATTGCCCTCCGCATCCAGCGCGCGTGCCGCGAGCTGGGCATCAAGGCCGTCATGGTCTATTCCGAGGCCGACCGGGACGCCAAGTACGTCAAGCTGGCGGAAGAGGCGGTCTGCATCGGACCGGCGCCGTCGCCGCTGTCGTACCTCAACATGCCCGCCATCATCTCGGCGGCCGAGGTGACCGATGCCGAAGCCATCCACCCGGGCTATGGCTTTCTTTCCGAGAATGCCGATTTTGCCGAGCGCGTCGAGAAGAGTGGCTTCCAGTTCATTGGCCCGACGCCCGAGTCGATCCGCATCATGGGCGACAAGGTCTCGGCCAAGCAGGCCATGATCCGCGCGGGCGTGCCCTGCGTGCCGGGCTCCGATGGCGAATTGCCCGACGATCCGGTGCAGATCCGCCGCATCGCCAAGGCGATCGGCTATCCCGTGATCATCAAGGCGGCGGGCGGCGGCGGCGGGCGCGGCATGCGCGTGGTCCACACCGAGGCCGCGCTGGTGAACGCCGTGCAGATGACCAAGGCCGAGGCGGGTGCCGCGTTCGGCAATCCGTCGGTGTACATGGAGAAGTACCTCCAGAACCCGCGCCACATCGAGATCCAGATTCTCGCCGACAAGTACAAGAACGCCGTGTACCTGGGCGAACGCGACTGCTCCATGCAGCGGCGCCACCAGAAGGTGATCGAAGAGGCTCCGGCACCTGGCATTCCGCGCAAGCTCATCGAGAAGATCGGTGACCGCTGCGTGGCCGCTTGCAAGAAGATCGGCTACCGCGGCGCGGGCACGTTCGAGTTCCTGTACGAGAACGGCGAGTTCTACTTCATTGAAATGAACACGCGCGTGCAGGTGGAGCACCCGGTGACCGAATGGATCACGGGCGTGGACATCGTGAAGACGCAGATCATGGTCGCCGCAGGCGAGAAGTTGCCCTTCACCCAGCGCCAGATCGAGATCCGCGGTCACGCCATCGAGTGCCGCGTGAATGCGGAAGATCCGTACAAGTTCACCCCGTCGCCGGGCCGCATCACCATGTGGCATGCACCGGGTGGTCCCGGGGTGCGCGTGGACTCGCATGCCTACAACAACTACTTCGTGCCGCCGAACTACGACTCGATGATCGGCAAGATCATCGTGCACGGCGATACGCGCGAGCAGGCGCTGGCGCGCATGCGCACGGCGCTGTCCGAAACGGTGATCGAAGGCATCAACACCAACGTGCCGCTGCATGCCGAGCTGATGGTGGACGCCAAGTTCGTCGCGGGCGGCACCAACATCCACTACCTGGAAGAGTGGCTGTCGCAGCACAAGCGCTGACGCGCCCGGTGCGTACCGCGCAGCCCATGCTGGCCTTCGGTGACGGAGGCCAGCTTTTTCATTTTGCAAGCGCCGAACCAGCGCCAAGAGGAGCCCCCCATGTTTGAGCTGAGCCTGCTGTGCCCGGAGGACCGGGTCGAGGACCTGAGCGAGGCCCTTGATGCACTCGATGCGCTGAGCGTATCGGTGGAGGATGCCGATGCGCAGACCGAGGCCGAGCAGGCCCTGTTCGGCGAGCCCGGCATGCCGCCACCCAAGGACGGCTGGCAGCGCAGCCGCGTCGTGGCGCTGTTTGCCGAGGAGTCGGCTGCGCAGGAGGCGCAGCAGCTTCTGCAGGTGCAGGACTTCTTCGATGGCTGCAAGGTGCTCGGCATCGCGCGCGTGGAGGACCAGGACTGGGTCCGCCTCACGCAGTCGCAGTTCGCGCCCGTGGAGATCACGCCCGACTTCTGGATCGTGCCGACCTGGCATGAACTGCCCGCGCAGGCGCGCACGAGTATCCGCCTTGATCCGGGTCTGGCCTTCGGCACGGGCACGCACCCCACGACGCGCATGTGCCTGCGCTGGATCGCGCGCCAGGGCTCCGTGGTGTCGCAGGGCCGCGTGCTCGACTATGGCTGCGGCTCAGGCATCCTGGCCATCGGCGCGGCGAAGTTCGGCGCTGTGGATATCGATGCCGTGGACATCGATCCCGCGGCCGTCGAGTCCACGCGGCTCAACGCGCAGGCCAACGGTGTTGAACTGCGCGCCGGCTTGCCCGACCAGGTGGTGGGGCCTTACCAGACCGTGCTCGCCAACATCCTGGCCACGCCGCTCAAGGTCCTGGCGCCGCTGCTTTGCTCGTACGTGGCGGAGGGCGGTCATCTTGTCCTGGCCGGCATCCTGGAGCGGCAGGCCGATGAGCTGACGCAGGCCTATGCGCCCTGGCTGCCGTTGCAGGTGGCCGATAGCGAGGATGGCTGGATCCTCATGACGGCTGCGCGCTGATCGGGGCTGCGCCCCCAGGGCAGGCTCCTACAATCCACAGCCGATGAGCCAGATCACCTGCTGCCCTTCTTGCGGAACGAAGTTCAAGGTCGTTACCGACCAGCTGCGCATTTCCGACGGCTGGGTGCGCTGTGGCCATTGCAAGGAGATCTTCGACGCCACAGCCCATTTGCAGCAAGCCGTCGACCCGAAGGAAACCCTGCTGCCGGACTTTCCGCTGGAGGAGTGGCCGTTGCCGCCGGGTGGTGGACCTGCTCCGGCGGTGAAGGAAGCTGCTCCCGACGCTTCCCCCGCGCCAGCGATCCTGGATGTACCCGTGCCCCCGGTGCCGGCTTATCTCGCGGCCCCGGAGCCCGGGCCGGCGCGGGCTCCTGGAGCGGTGTTCCCCTGGTCCGACAGCGAGGCGTTGGGGCACCCGGCCCCGGCGCAGACCGTTCCTCTGGAGGCCCCGGTGGAGGCTGCGCCGGACCTCGATGGCTACGAACTACCGTTCGCGGAATTGCGCGACGAAGGCATGGATGCACCGCTGGAGGCGGAGGATCGCGCCGCCGATGACGAGGCAGAGGCCGCGCCGGCCGAAGCGCCTGCCGTGCCCGACATGCCGGTGGAAGCCGACCTGGTGGCACCCGCCATGGTCAAGGCTTCGCTGCTGGACGATGGAGAAGGGGGTGACGACGAAGAGCTGCACGAGCTGCAGGCGGAGCCCGGCTTCGTGCGTGCCGCGCGCCGCAAGGCGTTCTGGCACAGCACGGGCATGCGGGTGCTGCTGCTGCTGCTGGGGCTGGGGCTGGCGGGCGCCCTCGCCGCGCAGGCCGCCCTGCACGAGCGGGACCGCCTGGCGGCAGCAGAGCCGCGCCTGCGCCCCCTGCTGTCCATGGCCTGCGCCCAGCTCGGTTGCACACTGGGCCCGCGCAAGGACATTGCGGCCGTCGTCATCGACAGCTCGGGGTTTAGCAAGGCTGCGCGCGGAGATACCTACCAGCTCAGCCTGACGCTGACCAACCACGCGGTCATGCCGGTCGCCATGCCTGCGGTGGAGCTGACGCTGACCGATGCGCAGGAGCAGCCCGTGCTGCGCCGCGTGCTGCTGCCCGCCGAGCTGGGCGCACCTGCGGAACTGGCAGGCCGGGGCGAGTGGAGCGGCCAAGTGCCTGTTGTGCTGGCCGGGCCTGCGTTGCGGTTGGCGGGCTACCGCGTGCTGGCGTTCTATCCCTGACTTTTTTATTCACTCACTGGACTGAGACATGGCTGCCTTGATTTGCGGTTCCCTGGCGTTCGACACCATCATGACCTTCGAGGGGCGCTTCGCCGAGCAGATACTGCCCGACCAATTGCACATCCTCAATGTGTCGTTCCTGGTGCCGTCGCTGCGGCGCGACTTTGGCGGGTGTGCCGGCAACATTGCCTACAGCCTGAAGCTGCTGGGTGGCGAGCCCGTGCCCATGGCCATGTTGGGCAGCGACGGCGGCGACTATCTCCAACGTCTCGAGACCCTGGGCATCAACACCCGCCACGTGGGTGAGGTGGGTGATACCTACACCGCGCAGGCCATGATCATGACCGACCGCGACAACAACCAGATCACGGCGTTCCATCCCGGCGCGATGATGCAGGCCCACCGCAACCGCATCGCAGCGCAGGGCGATCTGCGCATCGCCATCATCGCGCCCGACGGCCGCGACGCGATGCTCCAGCATGCCGCTCAGTGCCGCACCGTGGGCATCCCGTTCGTGTTCGATCCGGGCCAGGGGCTGCCCATGTTCAATGGGGAGGAGCTCGCTGCTTTCGTGGAGCAGGCGACGTGGATCACCGTCAACGACTACGAAGGCAAGATGCTGTGCGAGCGTACGGGCTGGAGCCTGGAGGCGTTGTCGCGCAAGGTGCAGGGCTTGGTCGTGACCCTGGGGGGGCAGGGCTGCGAAGTGTGGGTGGATGGCGCAAAGACGCTGGTGCCTGCTGTGAAGCCGGCCGCCGAAGTCGACCCTACCGGCTGCGGCGATGCATGGCGCGGCGCGCTGCTCTACGGCCTGGAGCGGGGCTGGCCGCTGGCGCGTTGCGCCGCGCTGGGCAACCGCATGGGCGCGCTCAAGATCGCACAGCGTGGGCCGCAGAATTACCAGCTCGATTTCGATCCCGAATCCGTTTGAGATCCGCATGAAAAAAGCCCGGCGAAACCGCCGGGCTTGGGCACTGGCTGAAGCAGCCCGCGCCTTACGGCTTGCCTCCGGTGGGGAAGGGCCATGCGGCTTGGGGGTTCAGCGTGGTTTGGGCAGCAGGAGCAGCTGCCGCAGGGGCAGGGGCCTTTGCGGCTGCCTTCTTGGGAGCGGCTTTTTTCGGGGCGGCCTTCTTGGCGGGCGCAGCCTTTTTTGCAGCCGGCGTGGCCTTCTTGGCCGGTGCTGCCTTCTTCGCTGCTACGGCCTTCTTGGCCGGTGCTGCTGCCTTCTTCGCAGGTGCGGCCTTCTTGGCGGGCGCAGCCTTCTTCGCTGCTACGGCCTTCTTGGCAGGAGCGGCTGCCTTCTTCGCAGGTGCGGCCTTTTTGGCGGGCGCAGTCTTCTTCGCTGCTACGGCCTTCTTGGCCGGTGCTGCTGCCTTCTTCGCAGGCGCGGCCTTCTTGGCGGGCGCAGCCTTCTTCGCTGCTACGGCCTTCTTGGCCGGTGCTGCTGCCTTCTTCGCAGGCGCAGCCTTCTTGGCGGGAGCGGCCTTTTTCGCGGCCGGTTTTTTCGCAGTTGCCATCATGTTCTCCTTGGGTTACTTTGCAAAGAGCGCTTCATGCCTTCTGTGGGCTGAAGAAGCGATCCATGGCGATGGGTGTTGGTCCCATCGCCATGAACACGGAAACGCCCCCCGCGGCCGCGCTCTGGGGCGTGGTCTGCAGGGGGCGTGTATAGGGTGACATGGTCGTGCCAGGACATCAGTCCCAGGAAAGCGCTCCACCTGATTGGTACTCGATGACGCGTGTCTCGAAGAAGTTGCGCTCTTTCTTCAAGTCGATCATCTCGCTCATCCAGGGGAACGGATTTTCTTCGTTGGGGAAGAGTGCCTCCAGTCCAATCTGGGTGGCACGGCGGTTGGCGATGTAGCGCAGGTAGCCCTTGAACATCGAGGCGTTCAGGCCCAGCACACCGCGCGGCATGGTGTCTTCGGCGTAGCGGTACTCCAGCTCCACGGCCTTCTGGAACAGGGCCTTGATCTCGACCTTGAACTCTGCAGTCCACAGGTGCGGATTCTCCAGCTTGAGCTGGTTGATGAGGTCGATGCCGAAGTTGCAATGCATCGACTCGTCGCGCAGGATGTATTGGTACTGTTCGGCGGCGCCCGTCATCTTGTTCTGGCGGCCCAGTGCGAGGATCTGGGTGAAGCCCACATAGAAGAACAGGCCTTCCATCAGGCAGGCAAAAACGATCAGCGACTTGAGCAGCGTCTGGTCGTTCTCGGGCGTGCCGGTCTTGAAGTTCGGATCCATGATCGCGTCGATGAACGGGATCAGAAACTCATCCTTGTCACGGATCGAGGGGACTTCGTTGTAGGCGTTGAAGATCTCGCCTTCATCCAGGCCCAGCGACTCCACGATGTACTGGTAGGCGTGCGTGTGGATCGCTTCCTCGAAGGCCTGGCGCAACAGGAATTGGCGGCACTCGGGCGCCGTGATGTGGCGGTAGGTGCCCAGCACAATGTTGTTGGCTGCCAGCGAATCGGCGGTAACGAAGAAGCCGAGATTGCGTTTGACGATGCGGCGCTCGTCTTCGGTCAGGCCGTTGGGATCTTTCCAGAGCGCGATGTCGCGCGTCATGTTCACTTCCTGCGGCATCCAGTGGTTGGCGCAGGTGGCGAGGTACTTTTCCCACGCCCACTTGTACTTGAACGGCACCAGTTGGTTGACGTCGGTCTGGCCGTTGATGATGCGCTTGTCGGCCGCATTGACGCGGCGGTGCTGCGCGGAAGCGGGCGATGTGGAAGCCGCAGCAGACTGCAGTGCCGACGCTTGGATTGGCAGAGGCGGCTGTGCCTCCTGGCGATTGAGGTGCGAACCGCCGTCCAATGTTTGTTGCGATGAGGGCTTGACTTCTTCGTCCCAGGTCAGCATAGGTCTTCCAGTGATCGGATTATGAAAGCAGCGCTGCGAAATGAAAAGCGCTGGAGCGTTGTGCCGCAAGGTTTTGTTGCTTCATGGCACTTGCGTGGCCCTCGGCATGGAGGGCCACGCGGGCCTGCTTACTGGCAGGCTTCGCAGGTCGGGTCGTCGATCGCGCAGAACTTCACGTCGGTGGCGGGCACGGAGCCCATCTGCGCTTGCGCGGCGGCTGCTGCGGCATCGAGTGCGCTGTTGCCATCGCTGCTGGAAACGGCATTGAGCTGGCGCGTGTTCACCGTGCTCATTTCCACGTGCGTCGCGCTCTGTGTGCGCAGGTAGTACGTGGTCTTGAGGCCGCGCACCCATGCGAGCTTGTAGGTCTCGTCGAGCTTCTTGCCCGATGCGCCGGCCATGTAGATATTTAGGCTCTGCGCCTGGTCGATCCATTTCTGGCGGCGTGAGGCTGCCTCGACGAGCCAGCGCGGCTCCACTTCGAAGGCGGTGGAGTACAGCGCCTTCATGTCCTGCGGCACGCGGTCGATGGGATGCAGCGACCCCTTGAAGTGCTTGAGGTCCATGACCATCACGTCGTCCCACAGGCCCAGGCGCTTGAGGTCGCGAACGAGGTAGGCGTTGATGACGGTGAACTCGCCCGACAGGTTGGACTTCACCGACAGGTTGCCGAAGCAGGGCTCGATGGAGGCATCGACGCCGACGATGTTGGAGATCGTCGCCGTCGGCGCGATCGCCACGCAGTTGCTGTTGCGCATGCCGAAGTTGGCGATGCGGGCGCGCAGCGCGTCCCAGTCCAGCGTCACCGAACGGTCCACGTCGACGTAGCCGCCGCGGGCCTCGGCCAGCAGGTCCAGCGAGTCGATCGGCAGGATGCCGCGGTCCCACAGCGAGCCCTTGTAGGACGAGTAGCGGCCGCGCTCCTCGGCCAGCTCGGTCGAGGCCCAGTACGCGTGGTAGCAGACGGCCTCCATCGAACGGTCGGCGAAGTCGACGGCGGCCTCCGACGCATAGGGCGTGCGCAGCGCGTACAGCGCGTCCTGGAAGCCCATGATGCCCAGGCCCACCGGGCGGTGGCGCAGGTTCGAGTCGCGCGCCTTCTTGACGGCGTAGTAGTTGATGTCGATGACGTTGTCGAGCATGCGCATGGCCGTGCGCAC
>JASLFM010000350.1 GCA_030150585.1 Acidovorax sp. | reverse complement strand
GCAGGCGCCCGCGCCCTCGCGGCCCAGGTTGCCGCGCAGCATGAGCCAGTTGACGATGGTCTGGATCGTGGCCACCGAATGCCTGTGCTGGGTGATGCCCATGCCCCAGCAGGCGATGACGCGGCCCGCGCCGATGTACACGTCGGCCGCGCTGCGCATCTGCGCCTCGGTCAGGCCCGACTCCTGCTCCAGCACCGTCCAGGGCTCAGCCGCGATCTGCGCGGCCATGGCCTCGAAGCCGGTGGTGTGCTCGGCGATGAAGCCGTGGTCGAGCACGCCGCCCCGCTGCGCCTCCATCTCGAGCACGTGCTTGGCCATGCCCATGACGGCGGCCATGTCGCCGCCCACGCGCAGCTGGAAGTAGTGCGTGCTGATCGGCGTGGAGCCGAACGTCGCCATCTCCAGCTTGTCCTGCGGGTCGGCAAAGCGCTCCAGGCCGCGCTCGCGCAGCGGGTTGAAGCTCACGATGCGCGCGCCGCGCTTGTGCGCCGCGCGCAGCTCGCCCAGCATGCGCGGGTGGTTGGTGCCGGGGTTCTGGCCGAAGATGAAGATGGCGTCCGCGTGCTCGAAATCCTGCAGGGTCACCGTGCCCTTGCCCACGCCGATCTGCGGGCGCATGGCGCTGCCGCTGGGCTCGTGGCACATGTTGGAGCAGTCGGGGAAGTTGTTGGTGCCGAACTGGCGCACGAACAACTGGTAGAGGAACGCCGCCTCGTTGCTCGTGCGGCCCGAGGTGTAGAAGATGGCCTGGTTCGGGTCGGGCAGCGCATTCAGGTGCCGCGCGATGAGGGCGAAGGCATCGTCCCACGCAATGGGCCGGTAGCGGTCGCTGGCCGCGTCGTACTGCAAGGGGTGCGTGAGCCGGCCCTGGTCCTCGAGCCAGTAGTCGCTCTGCGCGGCCAGTTCGGCGACCGTGTGGCGCTCGAACAGGTCGGGGCCCGCACGCCGCGCCGTGGCCTCGGCCGCCACGGCCTTCACGCCGTTCTCGCAGAACTCGAAGGCCGAGTGGTGGTTGCGGTCGGGCCAGGCGCAGCCGGGGCAGTCGAAGCCGTCGGGCTGGTTGGCCGAGAGCAGCGTCTTCGCGCCCTTGAGGGGAATGTCCTGGTGCAGCAGCGTGTTCTTGACGCTGTTGAGGGCTCCCCAGCCACCGGCGGGGCCCGTGTAGAACGCGATCTTCTGTTCCTTCATGGACTGCCCCGGTGCTGGATGCTCAGGTGTTCTTGCTCACCGTGATGGTCGGGAACTTCGAGGAGAAGTCCTTGCCCTGCTGCGCGATCTTGACGGCCACCGTGCGCGCGATGGTCTTGTAGATGCGGGTCACGTCGCCGTCCGGCTCCGCCGCCACCGTGGGGCGGCCCGAATCGGCCTGCTCGCGGATCGACAAGGCCAGCGGCAGCGCGCCGAGGTAGTCCATGCCATAGCCCTCGGCCATCTTCTTGCCGCCTTCGTGGCCGAAGATGTGCTCCACGTGGCCGCAGTGGCTGCACACGTGCACGGCCATGTTCTCCACGATGCCGAGGATGGGCACGTTCACCTTCTGGAACATGGTGATGCCTTTCTTGGCATCGAGCAGGGCGATGTCCTGCGGCGTGGTCACGATCACGGCGCCCGTGAGCGGCACTTTCTGCGACATGGTGAGCTGGATGTCGCCCGTGCCCGGCGGCATGTCCACCACGAGGTAGTCGAGATCGTCCCAGCGCGTCTGCGTGATGAGCTGCTCCAGCGCCTGGCTGGCCATGGGGCCGCGCCAGATCATGGCCTGCTCCTCCTTGACCAGGAAGCCGATGGAGTTGATCTGCAGTCCCATCGCGCGCTTGGGCTCCATGAGCTTGCCGTCCAGGCTCTCGATGTCGCCCGAGGTGCCCGTCATCATGGGCTGGCTGGGGCCGTAGATGTCGGCATCCAGCAAGCCCACCTTGGCGCCTTCGGCCGCCAGCGCGAGCGCAAGGTTCACGGCCGTGGTGCTCTTGCCCACGCCGCCCTTGCCCGAGGCCACGGCAATGATGTTCTTCACGCCCGGCAGCAGTTGCATGCCGCGCTGCACCGCATGGGCTATCACCTTGGTCACCACGTTCACCGACACGTTGCCGACGCCCGGGACGGTGCGCGCCGCCGCCACGAGCTGGCTGCGCAAGTGGGGCACGAGGCTCTTGGCGGGGTAGCCGAGCTCCACGTCGAACGCGACGTCACCGCCCTGGATATGCACGTTGCGCACCGCGCGCGCAGCGACGAAGTCCTTGCCCGTGTGCGGGTCCTGCACGCTGGCGAGCGCCGCCAAAAGGCCTTGTTCTGTGACTGCCATTTTCTCGATAACTCCTGTGGGTGGGGTAGTCTAGGCGAAGCCGCCTGACCCCAGCCGTTGGCGGACAATGCCCCCGTCCCACCCCGCGAGAAGCCCCCCGTGAAATTCCAGCCCGCCCCGAACTCCCTGTTTGCGATCCTGCTGCGCTCGCGCTGGTGGATCAGCTTCGCGGCGGCCGGAGTGATTGGCCTCGCGGCCTTCGCGCTGCTGCCGCGCGAGATCGCACCGTTCGCCGCCATCGGGGCGCTGCCGATTTTCGTGGTGGGCTGCATCGCGGCCTGGCGCCAGTGGCGGGCGCTCAGCCCCGCGCAGATCGAACAGGCCCTGGCCGGCGCCGCCAGCCAGCCCTGGAAGGCCTTCGCAGAAACACTCACGCGCGCCTGGCAGGCCGAAGGCTACGCCGTGCAGCGCACGGATGCCGTGCAAACCGCCTACGACTTCCGGCTGGAGCGCAATGGTCAGCGCACGCTCGTGAGCGCCCGGCGGTGGAAGGCCGCGAACCATGGCGTGGAACCTCTGCGCGAGCTGCATGGGGCATTGCAGAGCGAGTCGGCCCAGCGGGGGGTATACGTGGCCCTGCACCCCCTGGGGGACAACGCCCGGCTGTATGCGCGCGACCAAGGGCTCGTGGTCCTGCAGGAAGACGCCCTGGCCACGCTGCTGGCCAAGGCCTGACCAGGGTTTTCCCGCCAACCGGCGGCGCTGCCCAGGCGGCACACTCCGCACACCAGCCCCCCAGCCACCGGCCCGACTTTCGCCCGCACCATGTCCGTAGCGCCGCCACCGCAGCCCCTCACCGGCCTGCTACTCAGTGGCGGCGGTGCGCGAGCCGCTTACCAGGTGGGCGTGCTCGAAGCCATTGCCGACCTGCGCCGCCACTGCGGCGAGGCCCGCGGCCCCAACCCCTTCCCGATCATCGCAGGCACCTCGGCCGGCGCCATCAACGGCGCGGCACTGGCCTGCGGCGCTGACCATTTCGACCGCGCCGTGCGCCGCATGGCGCGCGTGTGGAGCAACGTCCACGCGGGGCACATCTACCGCGCCGATTCACTGGGCGTGATGCAAAGCGGTGCACGCTGGCTCACCCTGCTGTCGCTGGGCTGGGCGCTGGCACGCTGGCGGCGCACGCAGCCCCACTCGCTGCTCAACAACGCCCCGCTGGAGCAGTTGCTGGGCCGGCTTGTGCCGCTCGTGCGCCTGCCCATGCTGATCCGCCGAGGCCACCTGCGCGCGCTGGCCATCACGGCGTCCAGCTACAGCTCGGGCGAGCACGTGACCTTCTTCGAGGCCGGCGCCGACCTGCCCGTGTGGACGCGCTCCCAGCGCAAGGCCCAGCGGGACCGCATCACGCCGGGACACCTGCTGGCCTCATCGGCCATTCCGTTCGTCTTCCCAGCGCAGGGACTGGACATCGACGGGCACATGGAATATTTCGGCGACGGCTCCATGCGCCAGTCGGCGCCCCTCGCCCCCGCCATCCACCTGGGGGCCGAGCGCCTCCTCGTGGTGGGCGCGGGCCGCATGCACGAGCCCGCGGACGGCGCACCGCCCACCACGACCTACCCCACGCTCGCGCAGATCGCAGGGCATGCGCTGTCCAACATCTTCCTTGACGCCCTCTCTGTCGACGTGGAACGCGCGCTGCGCATCAACCAGACGCTGTCGCTGATCCCGCCCGAGGTGCGCACGCACAGCAGCCTGCGGCCCGTGGAACTGCTGGTGATCGCACCCTCGCAGCGCCTGGACGCCGTGGCCGCCCGCCATGTGACGGACCTGCCAGTCATGGTGCGCACACTGCTCGGCGCACTGGGCGTCACCTCGAACGCACAGGATGTGCGCGGCGCAGCCTTGGTGAGCTATTTGCTGTTCGAGCAGGCTTATACGCGCGAACTCATGGCGCTGGGCCGCGCCGACACGCTCGCGCGCCGCTCCGAGGTGTGCCGCTTCTTCGGCTGGAGCGACCCGGGCACGCCCCTGCCGGCGCCCCTGGAGCACCGAGCCCTCTAAAATCGCCGGTTCCGCCCATTGGGCGCCCCTCGCGGGCCGCCCCGAGAAAGCCGCACCGATGACCGCACGCAAAATCTTCGTCACCACCGCCCTGCCGTATGCCAACGGCAACTTCCACATCGGCCACATCATGGAATACATCCAGGCCGACACCTGGGTGCGTGCGCAGCGAATGCAGGGCAATTCGGTCAACTTCGTGGGCGCCGACGACGCCCACGGCGCGCCCATCATGATCGCGGCCGAGAAGGCCGGCAAGACGCCCCAGCAGTTCGTGGCCGACATCGCCGCGGGCCGCAAGCAGTACCTCGACGGCTTCCACATCGCCTTCGACAACTGGAGCAACACGGACAGCCCCGAGAACCACGAGCTGTCCCAGCAGATCTACCTGGACCTCAAGAAGGCCGGCTTCATCGAGACGCGCACCATCGAGCAGTTCTTCGATCCCGAGAAGAACATGTTCCTGCCCGACCGCTTCATCAAGGGCGAATGCCCGCGCTGCCACGCCAAGGACCAGTATGGCGACAACTGCGAGGTCTGCAGCTCGGTCTACGCACCCACCGACCTGATCAACCCCTACTCCGCGCTGTCGGGCGCCAAGCCCGTGCTCAAGACCTCGGAGCACTTCTTCTTCAAGCTCTCCGACCCGCGCGCCGTGGAGTTCCTGACCGAGTGGACGCAGGACGGCCAGCATGTGCAGCCCGAGGTGGCTGCCAAGATCAAGGAATGGTTCGGCGTGCGCACCA
>JASLFM010000298.1 GCA_030150585.1 Acidovorax sp. | reverse complement strand
ACAGCGACAGCGGCGATTCGGTGTAGCGCTTGTGGATGCGCTGGCCCACCTGCACCTGCATGAAGTCGCCCGCGGCGATGAGTTCCTTGGCGCGTTCCACGGCGGCCAGGTAGTCGGCCTTGGCGAAGCTGCGCTGCGCGGAATGGCTCTCGCTGGGCTTCACGACCGGCGCGCTCACCGAGTACTTGAGCTGCTCCTTGAGCTCGCGCAGGCGCTTCTTGGCGCGCGCATAGGCCTCGGGCTGGGCCGGGTCGGCGTAGACGATGAGGTAGAGCTTGCCCGAGAGGTTGTCGATGACGGCCAGCTCTTCGCACTGCAGCAGCAGGATGTCGGGGCAGCCCAGCGTGTCGGGCGGGCAGGTGGCCTCGAGCTTCTTCTCGATGTAGCGCACGGCGTCGTAGCCGAAATAGCCCGCCAGGCCGCCGCAAAAGCGCGGCAGGCCGGGGCGCAGCGCGACCTTGAAGCGCTTCTGGTACTCGGCGATGAAGTCCAGCGGATTGCCGCTGGCGGTTTCGACGACCTGGCCATCGGTCACCACCTCGGTCTTGGCGGCATCGCCGAAGCCGCTGGCGCGCAGCAGTGTGCGTGCGGGCAGCCCGATGAAGCTGTAGCGCCCGAAGCGTTCGCCGCCCACCACGGATTCGAGCAGGAAGCTGTGCTTGCCGCCGTCCTTGCTGTGGGCCAGCTTGAGGTAGAGGGATAGAGGGGTTTCGAGGTCCGCAAAGGCCTCGGCCATGAGCGGAATGCGGTTGTAGCCTTCGGAGGCCAGGCTCTTGAATTCGAGTTCGGTGATCACGACAGGGGAGCTCCCAGCAGAAGCGGCGCGCGCAGGAGAAGAAAGGACGCCGCAGTTCATTCAGTCGGCCCCGCCACACGAGAGGGATGGGGGCCACGGGTGCACGCTGGGGGTGCCCCAGGTGCCATCAGGCGTTCAGTCGTGCAGGCTTGCGCCAGGGCCAGGCTCCCCGGTCTGCGCAACCTGTAATGAACACACGGTGGATGAACATGGGCCAAAGTGTAGCAAAGCGGGAGAACCTAGATATGTCCGTCTAGAAATCGTTATGGCAACCGCTCGAAAACCCTGTAGCGGGAGTCAGGAGGTTTTTGCAACAATTAGAAACGAACGACCGTTCTTTTTTAGGAGACCGTCCCCATGAAAGCCCTTCAGCGATGCGTGGTCTGGACCGGCGCCTGGTTGCTGGCATGCAGCAGCGCGATGGCGCAGGTCACCGTGGCCGATGTGAAGTACGACGAATCCGCCACCGTGCAAGGCACAGCGCTGCACCTCAACGGCGCAGGCGTGCGCTACAAGGCGGTGTTCAAGGTCTACACGGCGGGGCTGTACTTGGAGAAGAAGACATCGGCGCCGCAAGACATCCTGGCCCTCAAGGGCCCCAAGCGCATGCGCATCGTGATGCTGCGCGAGATCGATTCAGGGGAGCTCGGCAAGCTGTTCTCGCGCGGCATGGAAGACAACATGGACAAGGCCGCCTTCTCCAAGCTCGTACCCGGCGTGCTGCGCATGAGCCAGATCTTCTCGGAGCACAAGAAGCTGCTGCCGGGCGAGCAGTTCATGATCGACTGGATTCCCGGCACGGGCACCGTGCTCACTGTCAAGGGCCAGGTGCAGGGCGAGCCGTTCAAGGAACCCGAATTCTTCAACGCGCTGCTGGGCATCTGGCTCGGCAACCAGCCCGCCGACTGGAAGCTCAAGGAAGCGCTGCTCGGCAAGGCGGGCTGAACCGCCCTCTCCCACCCGCTCACCGGCCCTGCGGCCGCATCTTCATGAAATTCAGCAACCTCAAAGTGGGCCTGCGCCTGGGCTTGGCATTCGGCGCCATCCTGCTCATCACCGCAGCCATCGCCCTCACGGGCATCTGGCGGATTGCGGCCCTGCAGCAGGCCAACGAGCGCGTGGCCACACAGGAGATCGAGCAGCAGACCCTGGTAGAAGACTGGGCCTCGAACATCCGCCTCAACTGGGTCCGCACCGAGGCCGCGCTCAAGGCCATCGACCGCACCTACGTGGAGCAGCTCGAGGCCGCCATGGCAGCGACCACCAAGAGCACGGGGCAGAAGCTCGAGCGCGTCACGGCCCTGGTGCAGGACGCGGAGGGCAAGGCCCTGCTGGGCGGCATCGAGCAGGCCCGCAAGGCCTACAGCGACCGCCGCGAAGTGGTCCAGCAAGCCCATCGCGGGGGCGAGCCCGACGTGGCCGGCATGGTGGACCGCGACCTTCGCCCCCTGGCCGACCAGTACCTGCAATCCCTGGACCGCCTGCGCGCCCACATGGCCAAGCGGCTCGAAGCCAGCCAGGGCGATACCGCCGCCCTCGCACGCGGCAGCCAGTGGCTGCTGGGCCTGGGCGCCCTGGCTGTCGTGGTGCTGGGCGCCATCGTGTCGTGGCAGACCACACGCTCCATCACGCTGCCCGTGCGCCAGGGCGTACGCGCTGCGGAAGGCATCGCTCAGGGCAATCTCACCATGCGCATCTCCACGCGCCGGCAGGACGAAGCGGGGCAGCTGCTGCAGGCATTGGCCTCCATGCAGTCACGCCTGGCCGAGATCGTGACCGACGTGCGCCGCAACGCGGAAGGCGTGGCCACGGCCAGCACGCAGATCGCTACGGGCAACAGCGACCTCTCGGCCCGCACCGAACGCCAGGCCAGCGCCTTGCAGCAGACCGCGGCCTCGATGGAACAGCTCGG
>JASLFM010000224.1 GCA_030150585.1 Acidovorax sp. | reverse complement strand
TCAGGGCACTACTTCTGGGACCAGCTGGTGCAGGGCACGCCCGCGCTGGAGTCCTTTCGTGCACTGTTCGGCGACGAACGCACGGACTATGCAGCGGCACTGCAAGCCCACTACGCCAAGCCCCCAGGAGCCACGGACTGGCAGGCCCGCCACGTGAGCGCCTACGCGGCCGCCCACCCTTGGGAGGACTGGGCTGAAACCTGGGCCCATTACCTGCACATGGTGGACCTGCTCGAAACGGCGGCCAGCTACCAGGCCGCGCTCACCGTGCCCCACGCCACAGCCCCGCAGCGCCAGCACGTGCAAGACCCGTTCTCGCCCTCTCCGCCCGATTTCGACGCCATGGTGCGCCAATGGGTGCCACTCACGCTCATGCTCAACAGCCTGAACCGCAGCCTGGGCCAGCAAGACGCTTACCCGTTCGCCCCCTCACCCGGCGCACTGGCCAAGCTGCGCTTCGTGCACGGGCTGGTGCGCCAGTAGCGCCGCGATCAGGCCGCGGAGTCGCGGACCTTCTGGGTGAGGCGCTGCAACACCGCGGGCGAGACGAACTTGTCCACCTCGCCGCCCAGCGTCGCGATCTCGCGCACGAAAGTGCTGCTGATGAACTGGAAGCGGTCGCTCGGCGTGAGGAACACCGTTTCCACGTCGGGCATGAGGCTGCGGTTCATGCCTGCGAGCTGGAATTCGTAGTCGAAGTCGGTCACCGCGCGCAGGCCCCGCACCATGGCCTTGCCGCCGCGCGCGACGACGAAGTCGCGCACCAGGCCCGAGAAGCTCTCCACGCGCACCTGCGGGTAGGGCTTCACCGCCTCGCGCACCATGGCCACACGCTCGTCCAGGCTGAACAGGGTTTTCTTGTGGTGGCCTGCGGCCACGGCCACGATCACCTCACCAAACAGCTGTGCCGCCCGGCGCACAACGTCTTCGTGCCCCAGCGTAATGGGGTCGAAGGTTCCGGGGTAGACAGCGAGCACGTGGTGGGCCATGGCGGGGAATCTCCTGCTGAAGCGGTGGTGGCCGGCCGCGCCCTTCGCGAAGGCCGGCCGCGTGCGGAGATTATGCAGGGCGCACCAGGTGGGCATGTACCGCACCCGCCTTGAGGTGGCGGTACGGCCGCAGCCCGCAGCCGGCCAGGGCGGCCTCGTCCCACGGGGTGGGCGCTTCGAGGTAGACGAACCCATCCTCGGCCACCGCCTGCGCGGCGGCCTGCAGCGCGGGCGCAAACAATGCCGCTCCGTCGAACGGCGGATCAAGGAGCACCAGGTGCAGGCTGCGCGCGGCCATTTGGCGCAGGGCTGAGATGCCGTCACCGCGCTGCACGCGCACGGCATCGGCCCCCAGCCGCTGCGTGAGCGCCTGCAATTGCGCCGCGAGGCCCGGGTCCTGCTCCACGAGCAGCACCGAGGCGGCGCCGCGCGACGCGGCCTCGAAGCCCAATGCGCCCGTGCCCGCGAAGGCGTCGAGGCAGCGCCAGCCCGTGAGGTCCTGGCCCAGCCAGTTGAACAGCGTCTCGCGCACGCGGTCGGGCGTGGGCCGCAGGCCCGGGCGCTGGGCCACGGGCAGGCGCGTGCGCTTCCACTGGCCGCCGATGATGCGCACCTCGCCCGCGCCGCGGTGGGCGGGCGGAGAAGCGGCGGGAGCAGCGCTGCGCGGCGGGCGGCTCAAGGCTGGCCCCCCACCACCACGGTGACCATGCGCTCGGGCTGCAGGTGCCGCTGCAATGCGGCGCGGATGTCGGCCACGGTGAGCGCGCGCACGCGATCGGTCCAGTGCTCCAGGTAGTCGAGCGGCAGGCCGTTCCAGGCGATGTTGGTCACGTTGCCGAGCAGCTTGCGGTTGCTGTCGATGCGCAGCGCAAAGCCGCCGATCAGGTTGTCCTTGGCCGCACGCAGTTCGGCCTCGGTGGGGCCCTGCGCCACGTAGCGCGCCAGCGTGTCGCGCGCCACCTGCACGGCCTGCGCTGCCTGGTCGGGCCGCGTCTGCAGCGCGACGACGAAAGCGCCCGCGTTGAGCCCGGGCGAAAAGTCGCTGTACACGCTGTAGCTCAGGCCGCGCTTTTCGCGCACCTCGTTGGTCAGGCGCGAGGTAAAGCCCCCGCCGCCCAGGATGTGGTTGCCCACGAGCAGCGCGAGGAAGTCCGGGTCGCGCCGCGCAATGCCGGGCTGGCCGATCAGCACCTGGGCCTGGGCCGACTGGAACGGAATGTTCTCCTGCACCGCCTTGTCCAGCGGCTGCACCTCGGGCACGGGGGCGAGCGGCGCGCAGTCGCCTTGCCGGGCCGGCAGGTGCGCCAGCAGCTGCCCCACCAGCGCCTGGGCCTGGGCGCGGTCCACGGCGCCCACGATGCTCACGCGCGCTCGGCAGGCCGCGATGTAGCGCCCGTGGAATGCCTGCAGATCGGCCACGCCGATGCGCGCGAGCGTCTCTTCCGTCGGCCGCAGGCCGTAGGGGTGGCTGCCGTACACGGCGGCGGCGAAGGCCTTGCGCGCCACGGTGCCTGGGCGCGTGTCGGCCTCCTTGATGGAGGCGCTCCAGCGTGCGCGTTCGCGCTCCCATACGGCCTCAGGCCAGCTCGGCTGCGCCAATTGGCGCGCGGCCAGGCGCACGGCGCGGTCGAGCAGGCGCGGCTCGGTGAGCGAGCGCAGCGCATAGCCGAAGCTGTCGCGGTCGGCCTGCGCCTCGAAGCTCGCACCCAAATCGGCCCAGGCTTCGCCCAGTGCGTTCTCGTCGAGCGCGGGCTGTTCCCCCTGCGCGCGCACGCCCCTGGCGGTCATGAGCGCGGAGGCAGCGGCCAGCCCCGCCTGCGGAGCGGGATCGCGCCGGCCACCCGCGTCGAACGAGACCTGCACGTCCACCATGGGGATGCCGGGGCTCTCGACCAGCCACACCTGCGCGCCGTTCGCTTCGATCCAGTGCTGGATGGGCAGCAGCGCCCACGCAGAGTTGGCAGAAAAAAGCCACCCAGCGCCTACCAGTAAAGCGCCAACAGCTCTTTTTTTAATAGCAATCATTGCACACCTTCCTGCGCGTCAGTGGAGCACCGAGCCGGACGGCGCGGGGGAGCGGGGGCGCTGCTGGCCCGAGAGAGGCTGGGGCCGCAGCGTGGCCACGGTGAGCGCGTCGTCACCGAAGTACTTCGCGGCCACGGCCTGCACCTGCTGCGGCGTGATGTCGCGCAGCTGCGCCAGCAGTCGCTCCTCCGCGTCGAGCGGCATGCCGAACACCCAGTAGCTGCCAAGCTGCTGCGCCTGGTTCTGCAGCGAATCGCGCTCGTAGACGTTCGAGGCCATCCACTGCGTCTTCACGCGCTCGAGTTCGGCGGCGTCCACGCCGCTCTGCGCGACGCGTGCCACCTCGGCGCGCAGCGCCTGCTCCACGTCCTGCGCCGTCTTGCCCGCCGAGGGCACGCCCGTGAGCAGGAACAGCCCCGGCCCGCGGCCCAGCACCGAGGCCGAACTGTCGGCGCTGTCGGCCACGCGCTGCGGGCCCTGGCTCAGCCCGCGCTCCAGGCGCGCGCCGTCGTAGCCGCTGAGCACGGCCGAGAGCACGAGCAGAGAGAGCGCGTCGCGGTCTTCGTCGGTCATGGCATCCACGCTGCGGATCCGCGGCACATGGAAGGCCAGCGCCACATAGGCCTGCTCGGCCGGCGCCTTCACGTCGATGCGGCGCATGCCGCGCTGCGCGGGCTCGGTGCGCGGCTTGCGCACGGGCACGGCGCGCGCAGGGATGCTGCCGTAGTATTTCTCGGCCCAGGCGCGCACGCGCTGCACGCCCACGTCGCCCGCGACCACCACCACGGCGTTGCCCGGCACGTACCACTGGCGGTGGAACTCACGCACGTCGCCCGCGGTCATCGCGTCGAGGTCGCTCATCCATCCCACGACGGGGCGGTGGTAGGGCGAGGCAATGAAGCTCGCCGCATAGAGCTGCTCCATGAGCAGTGCGCGCGGCTGGTCCTCTGTGCGCATGCGGCGCTCTTCCTTGACGACCTCGATCTCCTTCTTGAACTCGGCATCAGGCCACTGGTTGTTCGCGAAGCGGTCGGCTTCGAGCTTCATCACATCCTCGAGCCGCGCGGCCGGGATTTGCTGGTAGTAGCCCGTGTAGTCCCAGCTCGTGAACGCGTTCTCCAGCCCGCCCAGAGCCGCCACGCGGCGCGAGAATTCGCCAGGGGGCACGGTCTTGGAGCCCTTGAACATCATGTGCTCGAGCGCGTGGGCCACGCCAGAGGTGCCGTCCACCTCGTCCATGGCGCCCACGCGCACCCACACCATGTGCACGGCCGTGGGCGCGCGGCGGTCGGGCTTGACGATGAGCTGCATGCCGTTCTTGAGCGTGAACTGCTGCGCGCCGGAAACCGCGCTGGAGGGCGGAATTGAGGGCGGAGGGGATACGGCGGACGCCTGGGGCTGTGCCCCGGCACTCAGGCAGGCCACGAGGGCCAGGAGGGTAAGAGCGCGTTTCATAGAATGCTGCGATTCTAAGAATCCGCCAATGTTCAGCTTCTTCAAGAAAAAATCTGCGGCCCCTGCCCCCGAGCCGGCTGCACCGCCAGCCCCCGAAACACCGCCCGCCGCCGCATCGCAGGGCGCCTTCGGCTGGCTGCGCGACACCTTCGGCGGCAAGAGCGCCGAGCCTGCGCCCGCGCAGCCCGCCTCGCCGGCCGCTCCCGAGCAGGCCGCGCCAGCGATGGCGCCTGTCGCGCCCGTGCCAGCAGTGCCTGTGCCGCCCCCCCCTGCCGTGCAGCCCGTGCAGATTGCGCCTCCCGCGCCTCCCGCGCCCGCCACACCTGTCGAGCCCGCGCAGCCCCCTGCGGCCCCCGAGCGAACGGGTTGGCTCGACCGCCTCAAGGCGGGCCTGCGCAAAACGGGCTCCAGCATTGCCACCGTATTCACCGGTACGCAGATCAACGACGACCTGTACGAGGAACTGGAATCGGCCCTGCTCATGGCCGACACGGGGGTGAAGGCCACGCAGCACCTGCTGGACGACCTCAAGCGCCGCGTCAAGGAGGCCAAGGCCACCGACCCGGCGGCCGTCAAGGGCCTGCTGGCCGACGCGCTGGCCGACCTGCTGCGCCCACTCGAAAAGCCGCTCGTGATCGGCGAGCACACACCCACCGTGATCATGGTGGCCGGCGTGAACGGCGCGGGCAAAACCACCTCGATCGGCAAGCTCACAAAGCACCTGGCCAGCGAGGGCGCATCCGTGCTGCTCGCAGCGGCCGACACCTTCCGCGCGGCGGCGCGCGAGCAGCTCGGCGTCTGGGCGGACCGCAACACCGTCGAGATCGTGAGCCAGGAAGGCGGTGACCCGGCGGCCGTGAGCTTCGACGCTGTCTCGGCCGGCAAGGCACGCGGTAAGGACGTGGTGCTCGTGGATACGGCCGGCCGCTTGCCCACGCAGCTGCACCTGATGCAGGAGCTGCAGAAGATCAAGCGCGTGGTCACCAAGGCCGACGCCACGGCGCCGCACGAGGTGCTGCTCGTGATCGACGGCAACACGGGGCAGAACGCGCTCGCGCAGGTGCGCGCCTTCGACGACGCGCTGCAACTCACGGGCCTGGTCGTGACCAAGCTCGACGGCACGGCCAAGGGCGGCGTACTGGCCGCCATCGCGCAGGAGCGGCCCGTGCCGGTCTACTTCATCGGCGTGGGCGAGAAGCTCGAAGACCTCGAAACCTTCAGCGCGCGCGAGTTTGCCCAGGCCCTGCTGGCCTGATCAATCCACCTGCTGCGCAACCCACTGCACGTAGTCGGCTTCGGCCTCCATGGCGTGGGTGAGCAGCTGAGGCACCTCGTAGGGATGGTGCGCACGCAGCCAGGCCCGCAGCGCGGGCGCGGCCTGGGGCAGGGTCTTGCACACGAGGCGCCATTCGGCGTCCGCATGCTGCGTGCCCTGCCAGACGTAGTGCGAGGCGATGGCCTCCACTTGCACGCAGGCGGCCACGCGTGCCTGCACGGCCTGGGCCGCGAGGCGCTCGGCTTCGGCGGCGCTGGCAACCGTGGTGGTTACCACGGAGATCGATAAAACGTCGAACATGCCGCCAGTGTGGCACGCGCGGCGGACCGATGCCATCAAGGCCGTGGCGGTGCGCTTGCCAAACGGCATCTCGCGTAGCCGAGCGATACGCTGATGCCGCCTTTCTGGGGCCAAATGCCCCAGACGAAGAAGAGGTGGATGCCATGCCCCAACATCAATCGCCCATGAATATTCGTCTTGCCACCGCAAACGATGCAGAAGCGATAAGTGCGGCATGTCCAGGGGTTGCGTCGCTCCCGCCACTCAAGCCTTCACTTCGACCACCTGTTCGAAGCCGCCGAAGATCATGCGTTTGCCGTCAAAGGGCATGGGCGGGTTGCCGGGTGTGGACGGAT
>JASLFM010000207.1 GCA_030150585.1 Acidovorax sp. | reverse complement strand
CCTATGAACACCAACGTCCACGTCATCGACCACCCGCTCGTGCAGCACAAGCTCACGCTGATGCGCAAGAAGGACGCCAGCACCAACAGCTTCCGCCGCCTGCTGGGCGAACTCTCCACGCTCATGGCCTACGAGGTCACGCGCGACATGCCGCTGCAGGACGTGCAGATCGAAACCCCGCTCGAAACCATGACGGGCAAGGTGATCGACGGCAAGAAGCTCGTGCTCGTGTCCATCCTGCGCGCGGGCAACGGTTTTCTCGACGGCATGCTCAACGTGGTGCCCGGCGCGCGCATCGGCCATATCGGCCTGTACCGCGACCCCGCCACGCTGCAGCCCGTGGAGTACTACTTCAAGATGCCGTCCGAGATGGAGGAACGCGACATCATCGTCGTGGACCCCATGCTCGCCACCGGCAACTCGGCCGCCGCCGCCGTGGAGCGGCTCAAGAAGCTGCAGCCGCGCTCGATCAAGTTCGTGTGCCTGCTGGCCGCCCCCGAGGGCGTGGCCACGCTGCAGAAGGCCCACCCCGATGTGCCCATCTACACCGCCGCCATCGACCGTGAGCTCAACGACCATGGCTACATCCTGCCGGGCCTGGGCGACGCGGGCGACCGCATATTCGGCACCAAGTGACGAACCTCCAGGCCGTACCGCCACGCACCGACATCCCCGCCGGCTTGCTTGCAACGCCCCGGCTGCGCCTGCGGCAGTGGACCGCGGCTGACCACGCCCCCTTCGCCGCGCTGAATGCCGACCCCGAGGTCATGGAGCACTTTCCCGCGCCGCTCACGCGCGCACAGAGCGACGCCATGGCCGATCGCATCGCGTCGCTCATCGGCGAACGCGGCTGGGGCTTCTGGGCGGCGGATTACCTCCAGGACGGCAAGCCACGCTTCATGGGATTCGTGGGCCTGCACACACCCGCGCTGGAACTGCCATTCGCGCCCTGCGTGGAGATCGGCTGGCGCCTCGCGCGCCCGTTCTGGGGCCAGGGCCTGGCCAGCGAAGCCGCGCGGCTCGCGCTGCGCGTGGGCTTCGAGTTGCTGGGCCGGCGCGAGATCGTGGCCTTCACCGCGCTGCGCAATGCGCGGTCGCGGGCGGTGATGCAGCGCCTGGGCATGCGCGAGTGCCCCGGCGAGACCTTCGAGCATCCGGACGCTCCCCTGGGCCATCCCGTGCGGCCGCACTGCCTCTACCGGCTGCGGCGCGAGGATTGGCACAACCTGCCCTGACCATGCTCCTGCTGCCACCTTGCGCCCCGCCACCCGCGCTGCCTGGCGTGGTGCTGGAGCGCTGGCGCCACCACAGTGTCCAGGCGGGCCGAACCACCGTACTGCCCGATGGCTGCCGCGATCTCATCCTGCATGTGGATGCCCGCGGCACCGCGCGCTGGATGGTGTCGCCGCTCGCGCAGCAGGCTTACGGCGTGGAGGGGCACGCCGGAGAGGACTGGCTCGGCTACCGCCTGCAGCCCGGCACCGCGTTCGACGCACCGGCCTTGCTGCGGGCTGTGCAGAGCCTGCCACCACACGGTGACCCGCAACGGCTGGAGCAGCAGGTTCTGGCGCCTCTGGGCGATTGCGCGCGGCGCGACACACGGCTCGAAGAAGCCCTGGCGGCGCTCGCGCAGGCCGCGTCGGTGCAGGCGGCGGCACATGCCCTGGGGGTATCGGAACGCAGCATGGAGCGGCTCCTGCGCGCTGGCACAGGCCAGCCGCCGCGCTACTGGCGCGCACTGGCCCGCGTACGGCGTGCGGCCAGGGCCCTGGCATCACCGGATCCCCTGGCCGCCATCGCAGCCGATGCGGGCTACGCCGACCAGGCCCACTTCAGCCGCGAATGCCGCCGCTGGCTCGGGCTAGCGCCTGCGCGCCTGCGCGCGACCCCTGGCCTGCTCGCCACCGTGCAGGCCAGCGGCTACGGCTAGGAGCGTGCTCAACCCCCCATGGGCGTGCACAGCTCCACAAGGAAGCCGTTGCAGTCATTCACGTAGGCTACGGTCTGGCCCCAGGGCATGGGCTCGGGCGCCTGCACCAGCGTGGCGCCCGCTCGTACGGCACGCTCGACGGCGGTTGCCACATCGGGCGTGGTGAAGGCAATCTCGCAGCAAGGCGCACCGGCCACGGCGGGCCGGGGGTTCTTGCCCAATTGGGTAATGAGTGCCAGCGATGAGAACGCCAGCGCCGTGGCGCCGGTGTCCATCTCGCCAAAATCGCCACTCTCATGCACGAAGCGCCGCGCGAGGCCAAAGGCAGCCTCGTAGAACGCCACCGTCTGGGGGACGCTCTCGACGTAAAGAATGGTGTAGCCGAACTGCATGGAATCTCCTGGAAAACGGAAGTGCCCGCAGCTTAGGCCCCGGCACGCACGGCGTCTTGAAGAAACCCGACAGCCCTTCCGGGGCTTGGCGGTCTCTCAGCCCTTCAACCCGACGAACACGTGCTGCACGTCATCGTGCGCATCGATGGCGGCCAGGAACGCCTCCACCTCCTCCAGCGCCTCGGCGCTCAGGCCGGCTGGATCGACCGGGTTCTTGGGCGTGTAGCCCAGGTAGGCCGAAAGCACCGTAAAGCCCTGCGCGGGCAGCGCGCGGGCCACGAGGTCAAGGTCCGTCGGCTCGGTGATGAACAGCGTGGTGCCCTCTTCTTCCCCGGGGCCGAAGTCCTGCGCGCCCGCCTCGATGGCCGCAAGCTCGGGGTCAGCGCCCGGCTTGGAGGGCTCGGCCTCGATCAGGCCCACATGGTTGAAGTCCCAGGCCACCGAGCCCGAGGTGCCCAGGTGGCCCTTGCGGAACAGCACGCGCATCTCGGGCGCGGTGCGGTTCACGTTGTCGGTCAGGCACTCCACCATCACGGGCACCTGGTGGGGCGCGAAGCCCTCGTACATGACGCGGTCGTAGTGCACGGCATCCGCGCCCACGCCCGAGCCTTTCTTGATGGCGCGCTCCAGCGTGTCCTTGGGCATGGAGGCCTTGCGGGCCTGCTCCACCGCGAGGCGCAGGCGCGAGTTGCCCGCCGGATCGGCGCCGCCGCGCGCGGCCACGATGATTTCCTTGACCAGCTTGCCGAACAGCTTGCCTTTGGCATCGGCGACCTGCGCCTTGCCCTTTGCCTTCCACTGCGCGCCCATGGTGCGAGTTCCTTGCCTTGTGTTGCAGCGCGGTGCGCGCCGGGGCACCGGTTATACACCCGCGCGGATGCGGCATGAGCGAATGGCCAGAAAAGAAGGCACAGACGGATGGCACCCGCGCTATCGCACCCCTTTTTCAGGAACCCATAGGCCAAGCGTCTCAATAGGCCAGCAGGGACTCAGGGGCCGGCACCACGGTCTGGATGACATGCCCCGCGGAGCCCGGCCTAGGCCCTGTCGTGCCCCCCCCATCGCCGCCATCCCCTCCGCTGGCGCCACCGCCTCCACCCGGCTGGTCTGCCGCACCGACGTTACTGCCAGCGGCTCCGCCGTTGACTAGCAGAATGCCCGTGACGGACGGTGTGCTCGGTGCAATCAGGTGGATGATGCCGCCCCCGCCGCCGCCGCCGCCCCCCACTCCCAGGCCGTTGCCCGCATTACCATTCCAACCCGAGGAGCCCACTCCGCCATTCGCGACGACCGCTCCTGCGACCGACAGCGCCCCCCGCGCCGCCAGCAGCACATGCCCCCCGGCACCACCACCGGCCCCAGGCACATCCTGCGTCCCAATTGCGGCCTGCACACCATTGCTGCCCGAGGCTTGGATGCTGCCCGCGTTACCGATCATGATGGAGCCGCCGGCCAGCAGCGCCACCGAACCTCCGCCCGAGCCCCCCAGGGCGGCTGCGGTACCACGCCCTGCACCACCCGCCACGGCCTGTGCACGCCTGAGCGTGGCCGCTGTGCTCCTGGGCATGCCAGCGCCACCCGCTGGAGCTGTTGCCGCGGCGAAGGCGAAGCCCGGATGGGGCGCGCCTCCCCCGTTATCACGCGCAGCGGGAAGCACCACGAGACTGCCCGTGATAACGATGTCGCCAGTGGC
>JASLFM010000133.1 GCA_030150585.1 Acidovorax sp. | reverse complement strand
CGTCCGGCCCGCGTGCACATGGGCCGGACGGTTTCGGAGAGAATCATGGCTATGAACGCGCTCAACATCGCTGAATATTCCCATGCTCTCGGAGTACAGGCCAAAGCAGCCTCTGCGCTGATGGCCAAGGCTCCAGCTGCTATTAAAAACAAAGCACTCAAGGCCTTGGCCCGTCTGCTGCGCGAAAGCGTGGACGCGCTGCAGGTCGACAACGCCCGCGACCTCGAGCGCGCGCGCGCCGCGGGCCTGCCCGAGCCCATGGTCGACCGGCTCAAGCTGACCCCCAAGGTGCTGGAGACCTGCGCCGAGGGCTGCGAGCAACTGGCGGCGATGCCGGACATCATCGGCGAGATCCTTGGCATGAAGCAGCAGCCCAGCGGCATCCGCGTGGGACAGATGCGCGTGCCGATCGGCGTGTTCGGCATGATCTACGAGAGCCGCCCGAACGTGACCATCGAGGCCGCGAGCCTGTCGATCAAGAGCGGTAACGCCTGCATCCTGCGCGGCGGCTCCGAGGCCATCGAGTCGAACAAGGCACTGGCGCGCATCGTGCAGCAGGCGCTGGCCGAGGCCGGCCTGCCCGAGGACGCCGTGCAGCTCGTCCCCACCACCGACCGCGAGGCCGTGGGCCGGCTCATCGCCATGCCCGAGTACGTGGACGTGGTCATCCCGCGCGGCGGCAAGGGCCTGATCGAGCGCATCAGCCGCGAGGCCAAGGTGCCCGTCATCAAGCACCTGGACGGCAACTGCCATACGTATGTGGACGATCCCTGCGACCTGGACATGGCCGTGAAGGTGGCCGACAACGCCAAGACCCAGAAGTACAGCCCCTGCAACGCCAGCGAAGGCCTGCTGGTGGCGCGCGGCGTGGCGGCCGCGTTCCTGCCCGGGATCGGCGCCGTGTACGCCGCCAAGGGTGTGGAGATGCGCTGCGATGCCGAGGCGCTGGCCATCCTGGGCGCCGTGCCAGGGGCGAAGACCGCGGCGGCGACCGAAGAGGACTGGTCCACCGAGTACCTCGCGCCCATCATCAGCGTGAAGGTTGTGGAGGGGCTCGACGAGGCCATCGCGCACATCAACCGCTATTCCAGCCACCACACCGACGCCATCCTCACGCGCGACCACATGCATGCGCAGCGCTTTCTGCGCGAGGTGGATTCGGCCAGCGTGATGGTGAATGCAAGCACCCGCTTTGCCGATGGCTTCGAGTACGGCCTGGGGGCCGAAATCGGCATCAGCACCGACAAGTTCCATGCCCGCGGCCCCGTGGGCATCGAGGGGCTGACTTCGCTGAAATGGATCGTGCTCGGCGAGGGCGAAGTGCGCGCCTGACGCGCTGCCTCGGCGCGGTGGCCCGGCCATGAAGATCATCATTCTCGGCGCGGGCCGCGTGGGCCAGAGTGTGGCCGACAGCCTGGTGTCCGAGCACAACGACATCACCGTCATCGACACCGACGCCGAACGGCTGCGCGACCTCGAGTCGCGCTTCGATCTGCGCGGCGTCGTGGGCAATGGCATCGACCCCCAGGTGCTCGCCGAGGCAGGTGCGCGCGACACCGACTTGCTCATCGCCTGCGCCGCGCAGGACGAGACCAACCTCGTGTGCTGCAAGGTGGCGCAGATGCTGTTCAACGTGCCCAAGCGCATCGCGCGTGTGCGCTCGCAGTCCTTCGAGGAGGGCAGCCCGCTCGTGGGCCCGGAAGGCTTCGCGGTGGACCGCATTCTCTGTCCCGAGGACTCGCTCACGCGCTACATCGGCAAGCTCGTCGAATACCCCGAGGCGCTGCAGGTGCGCGAGTTCGCGGGCGGCCGGGCCTGCCTCGTGTCGGTGCGCGCGCGGGCCGGTGCGCCAGCCGTGGGCTTGCACATCGGCCTGCTGCGCGAGCGCGTACCCGAGGTGGCCATGCGCATCGTGGCGATCTACCGGCGCTTCGCCGACGAGCCCGACCGCTTCGTGGCCTGCGACGGCTCCACGCGCGTCGAGCCGGGCGACGAGGTGTTCGTGCTCGCCGCGCGCGCCCACATTCCGCAGGTGCTGGCGGCGCTGCACCGCCCCGAAGGCCAGCCTGCGCGCCCTGTGCGGCGCATCATGGTCGTGGGCGGCGGGCGCGTGGGTGAGCGCCTGGCCCGCCAGCTCGCGCGGGAGGATGAACGCTTTCACATCAAGGTCGTTGAGGAGGACGCGCAGCGCTGCGTGGCGCTGGCGGCGGCCTTGCCGGATGGCGTGCTTGTGCTGCAGGGCACAAGCTCCGACGAGGACCTGCTCGGTGACGAGGGCATCGAAGAGGTCGACCTGTTCCTCGCGCTCACCGACGACGACGAGAACAACATCATGGCCTGCCTGCTGGCCAAGCGCATGGGCGCGCGGCGCGTGCTGGCGCTCATCAACCGGCATACCTATGCCGACCTGATGCACGGCACGCAGATCGACATTGCGCTCACGCCCGCGCAGGCCATGCTGGGCGAGCTGCTGGCCTACGTGCGCCAGGGCGACGTGCAGGCCGTGCACAGCCTGCGCCGCGGCGTGGCCGAGGCGCTGGAGATCGTGGCCCGCGGCGACCGCAAGAGCTCGCGCGTGGTGGGGCGCAAGGTCGAGGAGCTGTCGCTGCCGCCGGCCGTGCACATGGGCCTGATCGTGCGCGGCCTGCCCGACCCCGAGGCGCCTCCGGCCGAGGCGGCGCAGTCCGAGCCGCAGATCATCATCCCGCGCAGCCACACGGTAATCGAGAGCAACGACCACGTGGTTTTCTTCCTGCCGCGCAAGCGCCTCGTGCGCGACGTGGAAAAGCTCTTCCGCGTGAGCGCCACGTTCTTCTAAGGGCATGACGGACCTGTTTCCCGTTCTGCGCGTGCTGGGCATGCTCATGTGCATGTTCGCGCTGGCCATGGGACTGCCCTGGGCCGTGTCCTGGTTCCAGCACGATGGCGTGTGGCAGGTCTACCCGGTATCGATGGGCGTCGCCATGACCGCGGGCCTGGGGCTGTGGTGGGGGCTGCGGCGCTGCCGCCGCGAGCTGCTGCCGCGCCATGGGGTCATCCTGGTCACGTTCGTCTGGGTGCTGCTGCCACTGTGCGCGTCGCTGCCGCTGTGGCTCGCGATGCAGCAGATCGGGCGGCCCATCTCGTTCACGCATGCCTACTTCGAGGCGGTCTCGGGCCTGACCACCACGGGAGCCACGGTGCTCAGCGGGCTCGACGCGCTGCCCGTGTCGGTGAACGTATGGCGCACCTTCCTCCAGTGGCTGGGTGGCATGGGCATCCTGATCCTGGCCGTGGCGGTGCTGCCGCTGCTGGGCGTGGGCGGCAGCCAGCTGTTCAAGGCCGAGGCGGCCGGGCCCATCAAGGACACCAAGCTCACGCCGCGCATGACCGAGACGGCCAAGGGCCTGTGGGGCGTCTATGCGCTGTTCTCGGTGGCCTGCGCGCTGGCCTTCTGGGCGGGCGGCATGGCGCCGCTAGATGCGCTCATGCACATGTTTGCCACCGTGAGCCTGGGCGGGCTGTCGCCGCACGACGCGAGCTTCGCCTACTTCGACTCGCCCTTGCTGGAGGCCATCGCGCTGGTGTTCATGCTCGTGGCGAGCTGCAACTTCGCGCTGTACTTCGTGGCGCTGCGCAAGGGGCATTGGCGCGGCTTCTGGCGCGATCCCGAGATGCGCGCGACCATGGTGGCGCTGGTGGGCGGCGGCCTGCTGGTGGCGCTGCTGCTGTGGGCCAAGGGCGTGTACGGGCCCCTGCAGGCGCTGCGCTACGGCATGTTCCACGTGGTTTCGGTGGCCACGACGACGGGCTTCGCCACCACCGATTACCTTGCCTGGCCCGTGTTCGCGCCCGTGTTCATGCTGCTGCTGTCGGGCGTGGCCACGAGCGCGGGCTCCACGGGCGGTGGCATCAAGATGGTGCGTATGCTCATCCTCGTGAAGCAGGCGCGGCGCGAGCTCACGCGCCTGGTGCATCCGCGTGCCGTGCAGCCCGTGCTGCTGGGCGAGGGCGTGGTGGACCACCGCATGATCTTCTCGGTGCTGGCCTTCATGCTCGTGTACGGCGGCACGGTGATCGTGCTGAGCATGGTGATGCTGCTCACCGACCTGGACCCGGTCACGGCCTTCTCGGCCGTGCTCGCGAGCGTGCACTGCACGGGGCCGGGGCTCGGGGCGCTGGGCCCCACCTCCAACTACGCGGTGCTGACCGACTTCCAGATCTGGATCTGCACGCTGGCCATGCTGCTGGGGCGGCTGGAGATCCTGAGCTTCATGGCCCTGCTCACGCCTGCGTTCTGGCGCCGCTGAGCCCCACGAGGCGGTGCGGGGGGCTTGTGAATGGGAAGGCGGTCCCCACCTCCCTACAATCCATTGCTTGACCGTTTCACAGGGCTTTTATGGTTCCGCACCTCATCACCGCGCTCACGGGCCCGATCAACGAACTCGAGCAGCGCATCCTGGACTCCATGCCTGCCATCGAGCGCTGGTTCCGCCTGGAGTGGATGGAGCACACCCCGCCGTTCTATACCTCGGTGGACATCCGCAATGCGGGTTTCAAGCTCGCGCCCGTGGACACGAACCTCTTTCCCGGCGGCTGGAACAACCTGACCCAGGAGATGCTGCCCCTGGCCGTGCAGGCCGCCATGGCCGCGATCGAGAAGATCTGCCCCGAGGCGCGCAACCTGCTCATCATTCCCGAGAACCACACGCGCAACACCTTCTACCTGGCCAACGTGGTGCAACTGCAGCGCATCTTCAACATGGCGGGCCTCAATGTGCGCGTGGGCTCGATCAGCCCCGAGATCAAGAAGCCCACGGAGATCAGCCTGCCCAACGGTGATTCGGTCACGCTGGAGCCCGTGGTGCGCTCCAAGCGCCGCCTGGGTCTCAAGGACTTCGACCCCTGCACCATCCTGCTCAACAACGACCTCTCGGCGGGCGCGCCCGGCATCCTCGAGGACATCCACGAACAGTACCTGCTGCCGCCGCTGCACGCGGGCTGGAGCGTGCGCCGCAAGAGCCGCCACTTCCAGAGCTACGAGGAGGTCTCCAAGCGCTTTGGCAAGCTGCTGGGCATCGACCCCTGGCTCATCAACCCCATGTTCTCCCAATGCGGCGAGGTTGACTTCGCCGAAGGCGTGGGGATGGACTGCCTGCGCACCAACGTCGATGCGCTGCTGACCAAGGTGCGCCGCAAGTACAAGGAGTACGGCATCACCGAAAAGCCCTTCGTCGTGGTGAAGGCCGACAACGGCACCTATGGCATGGGCATCATGACCGTGCGCGACGCCAAGGAGCTCGACGGCCTGAACCGCAAGACCAAGAACAAGATGGCCGTCATCAAGGACGGCCAGACGGTGAGCGACGTGATCATCCAGGAGGGCGTGCTCACCCAGGAGCGGGTGCACGAGGCCGTGGCCGAACCCGTGGTCTACATGATGGACCGCTACGTGGTGGGCGGCTTCTATCGCATGCATGCCGAGCGCGGCACCGACGAGAACCTCAACGCTCCCGGCGCGAGCTTCGTGCCCCTGGCCTTCGACCACAGTGCGCAGCTGCCCCAGCCGGGCGCCCGCCCGGGCGCCAGTGCCCCCAACCGCTTCTACATGTACGGCGTGGTGGCCCGCTTGGCCATGCTGGCCGCAAGCTACGAGCTGGAGGCCACCGACCCCAATGCCGAGGTGTACGACTGAAGAACAGTGCCTCGCGCCGCGTGCAAGAGGGTAGTTGCTGCGTTGCAACAATACCGGCTGAGTAAGTAAATGTTGCAATGCGGCGCCCGGGGCGCCAGCGCACAATAGCGATCCCGCAAAACACGGAACCCCGACCGGCCCGGCGCCCTGGGGCCAGTCAGTGCAAAGCTCGAAATCATCGCTCGGGGCGCTCACCCTGGGCGCCATCGGTGTCGTCTACGGCGATATCGGCACCAGCGTTCTGTATGCCGTCAAGGAGGTGTTCGGCGCGGGCCACGTGCCCTTCACACCCGACAATGTCTACGGCGTGCTCTCGATCCTCTTCTGGACGCTGACCGTCATCGTCTCGGTCAAGTACGTGGT
>JASLFM010000103.1 GCA_030150585.1 Acidovorax sp. | reverse complement strand
GCGCTGCAGATCGATCTGCGGCAGGGCCTTGCGTGGGGCGGTCATGGGGGCGGCGTGCCGGGCGGTGTGAGCGTGATGGCGTGCGCGGCATCGCGCAGGGCCTGCACGATGTCGGCCTCCTGCGCCTCGAGCCGTTCCACGGGCCCGTGCACGCCCAGCGCGTAGCCCTGGCCGAACTGCGGATCGGCGAGCGGCACCGAGATACCGCCCGCGCCGGGTTCGATGCGGTGCTTGGAGAAGAACCAGCCCTGGGCGCGGCACTGCTCCACGCCTTCCATGACCTCGGCGAAGGTGGGGCGCGCGGGGTCGAGCCGGTGGAAGTCGATGCGTTTCCAGAGTTTGCGGATCTGGGTATTGCGCTTGGCCGCGAGCATGAGCAGGCCGCTGCCCGACGCGGTGAGCGGCCGCAGCGTGCCGATGGGCGGCAGGTACCAGATGGGCAGGCGCGACTGGATCAGGTAGATGTACTGCGCATGCAGGTCGCTCTGAACCGCGAGCGTGATGGTCTCGCCAAAGCGCGCCGACAGCTGGTGCATGGCCTTCATGAGCGTGCCGTCGCCAAAAATCGCGCCTTGCACCCAGCTGCCGAGCGCGGCGATCTTCATGGTCGGCATGTAGGTGCGCGCGCCCGTGTCGTAGCGCAGGTAGCCCAGCACCACGAGGGACTTGAGCAGCACCGACCCGCTCGACGCGGGATAGCCGAGGCGACCGCAGATGTCCTGCAGCCGCAGCGGCGCGCGGTGGGACTGGAACAGCTCGAGGATCTCGAGGGCGCGGTGTGCGGATTTGACGGGCTGCATGGGCGGGCGGCGGGCGCGGTGGGGCCATGGTACTGCGGCCTGAATTTCATGGATGTGTAAATCGCCCCGTGGGGTGGTTCCACCCTGGTCATGCGCGCGGCGGCTGGCTAGCCTTGATGCATATCAAGGAGACACAGGCCATGGAGATCATTCCCCTGCATTCGGACTTCGGCGCCGAGATTCGCGGCGTGAGCTTGCTGGACATCGTGTGCTCGCAGGCGCTGCACCGCCAGGTGCGCGCAGCGTTCGAGCAGCACTCGGTCCTGCTGCTGCGCAAGCAGGACGTGAGCGACGACACACAGGCCACGTTCGCACGCGGCTTTGGCGCGCTGGAACGCACCAAGGTGGGCTCCAGCGGTGCGGGAAGCATCTATTCGCGCATGCACAACATCGGCCCCGACGGCACGGTGGTGCCGCCCAATGACCGGGCCATGCAGATCGCGCGGGCCAACCAGCTCTGGCACACCGACAGTTCGTTCAAGCAGCTGCCGGCCCTTGCCTCGGTGCTGTCGGCGCGCACGATTCCGCAGGATGGCGGCGGCACCGAGTTCGTCTCGATGCGCGCCGCCTGGGCCGAGCTGCCCGCGCAGCGCCAGGAGCAGCTGCGCGGCCTCGTCGTGGAACACAGCTACGCCCATTCGCGAGATCAGATCGACCGGCAGCTCATGACGCCTGAGGAGCGCGCAGCGCTGCCGTGCGTGCATTGGCGCATGACCTGGCGCAACCCCGTGAACGGCCTGGAGGCGCTGTACCTGGCCTCGCACGCGGGCGGCATCGAGGGCATGGAGCCGGGCGCGGCCAAGGCGCTGATCCAGGAGCTCATGGACTACGCCACCCAGCCCGGGCGCCGCTACGTGCACCAGTGGCAGCCGGGCGACGTGCTGATGTGGGACAACCGCGCCACCATGCACCGCGGCCAGCCCTGGAAGGGCGGCCAGCCGCGTTCCATCGTGCGCGTGACCATCTCGGCGCAGGAGTCCGATGGGCTGGAGAGCATTCGCCCCGGCGTCGCATCGGCGGCCGGCGCGCCCACGCTGCACCCCGCCTGAAACCCCCACCAACCCCCGCACAGGCCCCCGATGAAACACATGACCAAGGCCCTTCTTACCTGTGGCGTGCTGATCGCCAGCCATGCCTTTGCACCCGCAGCGCAGGCGCTGGACTACCCGAGCAAGCCCGTGAAGATCGTGGTGCCCTACCCGCCCGGCGGCTCCACGGATGCCATCACGCGCATGCTGGGCCAGGCGCTGTCGGAGGAGTGGAAGACGCCCGTGGTCATTGAGAACAAGGGCGGTGCCTCGGGCATGATCGGCGTCGAGCAGGTCGCGCGCAGCGAGCCCGACGGCTACACGCTGGTCATGAGCGCGAGCGGCCCGCAGGCGGTCAACGTCAGCCTCTTTCCCAAGATCGGCTACGACCCCGTGAAGGACTTCGCGCCCATCGTGCAGGCGGCCGTGCTGCCGCTGCTGATGGTGGCGCCTGCGTCGGCGCCCTACAAGAACGCGTCGGAATTCGTGGCCTGGGCCAGGGCCCACAAGGGCCAGGCCAACTTCTGCTCGATCGGGCCGGGCTCGCCCTCGCACCTGGCCGGCGAGCTGTTCGCTTCCATGGCCAAGCTCGAGATGACCCACGTGCCCTACAAAGGCAGCGGCCCGGCGCTGACCGACACCATCGGCGGCACCTGCAATGTGCTGTTCGACAGCGCGCTCTCGGCGGGCCCGCACGTCAAGGGCGGCAAGCTGCGGCTGCTGGCGGTCAGCACCGAGTCGCGCCAGCCTTCATGGCCCGACACCGCCACCGTGGCCGACGCGGGCCTGCCGGGCTTCTCGGCCTACACCTGGACGGCACTGTTCGCGCCTGCGGGGACCGATCCGGCCATCGTGCGCAAGGTGAACGCCGATGCCAACCGCATCCTGCAGTCCGCCGCGTTCCGCCAGAAGCTCGAAGCCCAGGGCGCCATCGCGGGCAAGGGCACACCCGAGAACCTTGCGGGTTTTCTGGGAGACGAAATCAAGAAGTGGGCGCTGCTGATCAAGGAGCGCGGCATCAAGCCCGACTAGAGCGTGTTATGCACTTTTACGTACCCGCGTTGGTCCCACAGGCAGGTGCCGCGTGGGGTGGGCGCCGTGGCGCTACAGTGCGCCCATGTCTCCTGCACCGTCGTCTTCCTCTGCTTCCCCTCTCGTACGGCTCCTGCGCATCCACGGCCTGGTGCAAGGGGTGTACTACCGCAAGTCCATGTGCGACGCTGCGCAGCGCCTGGGCGTGCATGGCTGGGTGCGCAACCGCCGCGACGGCAGCGTCGAGGCCCTGGCCGTCGGCCCCGCCCCGGCCGTGCAGGCGCTGATCGACTGGGCCCATGAAGGCCCGCCCGCCGCGCGTGTGGACCGGGTGGAGGTGAGCGAGGCCCCGCCCGAAGCCCTGGCGCCGGGCTTCATCCAGCGCGAAACGGTTTAGCGCTGTTCCTCGTCGGCCCGCCGCATGGCCTGCGCGAGCGGTGCCCGCCTGCGCTCGTCCAGCGCCGTGATCGTGCCCTCGCGGTCGCGCGGCTCGCGGTTCTGGCTGAGCTTGCGCTTGCCCTCCAGCCGCGTGATGCGCACCTCGATACCCACGATGGCGCGCAGCATCTGGTCCAGGTAATCGGGCGGCGCGTCGCCCATCTTCCAGGGCTGGGGCTCGCCGGCCTCGTGCGTGCGCGTGAGGCGCGCCACCACGCTGCGCACATGCTTTTCGTCGTCGTGGATGGTGAGCGTGCCGTGCGCGTGCACCACCTCGTAGTTCCAGGTGGGCACGGCGCGGTGCGCCTCGTGCTTGCTGGGGTACCAGTTGGGCGAGATATAGCCCTCGGCCCCCCGGAACACCACCAGCACTTCGCTGCCCGAAGGCAAGGCCTGCCACAGCGGGTTGGCGCGCGCCACGTGGGCGATCAGCGTGTGCTCATCCAGCAGGTGAAACGGCAGGTGGTTCGCATCCAGCCCCTGGGGTCCTGCCGTGCAGAGCATGCCCAGCGGGTGGGCGCGGATGATGCGGTGCAGCTCCTCGGGGCGGGTTTCTGTGAAGTGGGCGGGGTTGTACATGCGGCCTATTGTGGCCGCTTCGTTCCGTAGGCGCAGTAGCCGGGCTTGGGGCTCTTCTTCTGCGGGTGCAGGCGGCAGGTCTCGGGCCGCTGGTCGTACACCGTGCACAGCCGCGTCTGCGGGTGCAGAAAGTTGCAATCCCCGCTCGCGCGCCGCGCCATCGTGAAGAGTGCGTTCTTGTGGTTGAAGTGGTCGATCAGCCCCGCCTTCTGCAGCCGCTTGGCAATGCGCTTGGGCTCCTCGTGCTCGGCCTCGAAGGAGTCCACCAGCCCGAGCCGCACCAGGTCGGGCAATTGCACTTCGAGCGGCATCGTGCAGCAGTTGGCCGCGCAGGTGTTGCACAGGCCGGCGCGGTAGCGGGTCCAGGTGTCTGGGCGGTCTACGTCAACGATGGCGATGGGGGATTTCATGGGCTCTTGGCAACGAAAAACGCCCAACCAGCGGTTGGGCGGCGGCTTTGCACTGGGTCGTTTGACGGGTGACATGACGAGTGAAACGGCCTCTCTTGATCCATTGAGCAAATTTCAACATCTATGTCACAGCTAGCCGGCCAGTGTGACACGGAACCTGAGATCGCACCCGACATGTGACACAACAGCTGAAATGCGCCCCGACCGGGTCAGCTCTGAGGAATCGACAACACTGAACCTGCCGCGTCCAGCAGGTCTGGCTGTTCAACGAGTGCCGTCTTGACTCTGCCTCGCCGATCCCTCCTGCGTGGGGGCGCTGCCCTCGGCGTAGTCTCGCCAGCCTTTGTCGCGCATGCCTTTGCCACAAACCTGCGCAAGTCTTCGGTCAACAATGCCAGGTCGAAGACTCCTGGCGATGACTCACACACTTGAATGAAGCAGTCATGCAGGCAAGCTACGTCGAGCCCGATCTCCTGAAGCTGTTGCACCTTGAGGTAGCCAGTCCAGTTCGCGCCGCGAAGCCTGCCTTGGAGGGCAAGGAAGCCGCTACCAGCCTGGCTTGCAGACGGCTCGATGAGCTGTGGCCAGTTCGACTCGCTGTCAGCAACTGTCCCGAGAAACCTGCTCGAGTCTTGGTCAGCATCGCAGAAGTGTTCCCAACTTCCGAAGTTAGGTGCCTTGCCGAGGTAGCGCTTGCCGGGATGTTGCCTCTCCCACATGTACTTCGCGTGAAGCTGGCGCGCCTGTTCATCAGCGACCTCGTAGTCGCGCGCAAGCTCTGCAAGGGCGGGGCTGAGGATCTTTGGTAGGGGTTATCACCGGGGCCTAGTTGGCTCAATTTCTACTGATCTACATGGAATTCGCGAGTATTTGGTTGATGTTTGAGTCGCTCATGTACTCGCTGATCAACAAGTGAGCCGCGACTTGACCCGTACCCAGACGCTCTGGGACGAGTGCTGCGTCTGTTGCACAGCTGTGCTGGGCGCACGATCTTCCACCTAGGCAACGACGCTAGGTTGGTCACTCAGGGTGTCTCTCAGTCGAGTCAGCGACGCGCCTCCGCGCCTGGCCCCATACCTTCGCCGGGGTGAGGGGACTTGTCCAGTTCTAGGCCTTTAAGCGCATTCGGAACTTCTCGAACCCTCTCTGGGAGTGGGCAGTCAGCACGCTCACTCGGCACAAATCTTGTTGCGTCGAATACCAAGTTATCAAGGCATTGGGCGCGCAGCGCTACTGCGACTGCTGCGGAGAGTGCAGGCGGCACGGCGTTGCCAAGCTGTGCCTGGGCAAGCCGATAGGCGACAGGCCACCGGTAGTTCGCCGGAAAGGTCTGAAGCGCGGCAAGCTCTGCAACTGAGAGCCTCCGATTTTCCCAATGGAAGGGGCCAGTTGCGGGGCCGGGGCTGGCAGCAACAGTCCACGCGGGCTTGTTCTTTGCCAGCTTCAATAGGAAGGACCAGAATCTACGGCGCCAACCAAATATTGGATGGCCGCCGCCTCTGTCGGTATGCCAGAGATAGTTCTGACCTTCGGGAATCGAGGGAAGCAGATCCGCCCACTTGCCACTCGGCTGCAAGTGCGCCAGTTCGTCCTCACCAACCGTCAAGTGTCCTATAGCGTCCCAGCTCGTTCGCCATCGTGGGCGCCCTTCAGCCAACTCTGGATGAAAGTGAGTCGGACTTGGCGGAACAAACTTCTTCCCGGATCTGATCGCGATGATGAAAAGTCTTTCGCGAGCTTGTGGCACACCAAAGTCAAGCGCATTGAGCACACATACGACCGGCCGGTACTTCGTTCCACAAGCGCGATTGATCGCCGCCAATCTCCGGCTCACGTAAGACGCACCAGAGCCTCTGCCTGCGGCCAGCCCGCTGACGTTCTCGATCAGCACGGCGTCTGGCAGGAAGTGCTCTACTGCATCCAGCATCGAAGTAAGCGTCTTTGCGCGGGGGTCCTTCAGTCTCGACACTTTGCCTGCGTGCCAAAGCGCAGCCTTTGAGAATGGCTGACATGGCGGGCCACCGAAAAGTAGGCCAACATCACCCCTCTTCAGACCTGATTGCTCCTCGATCTGAGCAGCTGAGAGGTCATGGACATCGCCCGGTTCCGCAAGCCGGTGATCGGGCCAGTTCGTCGCTAGAGTGATTCGAGCGGAAGCATCTGCTTCGATGCTTAATGCGGGCTCGAATCCAGCCTCCCTAACACCGAGATCAAGGCCACCTGCGCCAGTGAAGAACGATAGTGCAGTAATTGAAGGCGCGGTATTTTTCTTCGCCTCTCTACTCATCGGTCTCGTCTCTTGGTTCCGGTGAATAGATGACAGCATGTGCCGCCCCAACCTCAACCTCACTAACCACACGGCAGCACAACTCTCGAATGGCTTTCCAAAGCATGGCTGATTCGTAGTTCTCCAGTTCAGCAGGCACGTTGTTCAACAGCGATTTAGCGCACACAACAATCAAGCGCTCCTGCGTTCGAGAGAAGGCGACGTTGGCGCGGTTCAAATCCAAAATGAATGCGGCGTTTTTCGTGATGGCGGCTGTGTCGCTCGCGGTGGCCGACACGATCACCACAGGACATTCGCCGCCTTGCATCTTCTCTACGGTGTCAATCCGGAGAATTTCCTCTCGCATCCCGAGTTGCTGTGTCAAGAGACTGCGTTGCGCACGGTGCGGCGTCATCACGACTACGCTATGAGGGCGGTGTCCATTCTTGCTTCGGAGAATGCCGTCGATGATCTCAACTTCGAGCTGGTTGGCCTTCACCGACGTCTGGTCGTCATGCACGACAAGATGAAGCCGTTCCGAGTCCGTCCAGATTGCGCTCCAAGGTGATTCAACGTCGACCTCATGCGCGTTTTCGACTCTTCGATCTCCGCCGACCAGCTGGATATTGTCGCGCCGGTAGACAGGGCTGATTAGGTGACGAACTATGTCCGGGAGCCGAAAGGTGAAGGTCAAAGAAGACAGAACAATCTGATTGTCCGCAACCTGCCGCCGCACTTTGATTCCACGCACTGCCTCATAGGCGCTGACATAAGGTTGATACACAGTGACCGGGTAACGATCCTCCTCTTCCCAGTTATGGGCGACGATCGGAGCAAGTTGCCTATGGTCGCCCGAGAGCATGATCTGCCCATTTGGGGCAAGCAACGTCGTCAACGCGAGGAAGTGAGCGAGCACCATCATGCTCGCTTCATCGACGATAAGCAGGTTGCTCTGGAAGCCTGCTACTCGCCGCCCGAACGCCGCTGACTCATCTAGCTTCGCAGCCAATTTCAGTAGTGCCGTAGTAGTTCCACCAAGGATGACGATGCCGGTCGCCTGGGCTCTCCCCAACTCACGTACTGCCGAGCCGCTGCGAAGCGCGTCAATGCCCGGCAGCTCTTCTCCTTCTCGCGGATCGACCCGGAACAG
Source organism: Acidovorax sp. (assembly GCA_030150585.1). Lineage (GTDB taxonomy): Bacteria > Pseudomonadota > Gammaproteobacteria > Burkholderiales > Burkholderiaceae_C > JASLFM01. The sequence goes on along the minus strand of JASLFM010000103.1, from coordinate 7,272 downwards.
CTGAATCGGCGGCGTGGGCAGACCCGCTGCAGCAAAGCTGCGCTGCAAAGGTTCGACTGTCGCCAGGACGCGGAGCATGAGTTCATCGACTGCGGTGTGAGTCTGAGCCCCGACAACGACTACGTCTCCAACCTGCAAGCTAGTCCAGCAGCGAGAGAGCACGCTAGCGGCCGTTGTTTGCGTCTTGCCGGTGCCTGGGGGGCCTTGCAGCAGCTGAATGCGCGCGGAGATTCCCTCAACAACTGCGCGCTGCTGGTCGGGCATCAACTGATGACCTTGCGCAGTCCGGAAGGTCTGCAGCGCGGCAAGCAGCCGGTCTTGCGAATCGCCTCCAAGGGCTTCGCGGGCAGGCACACGCGGATTCGCGGTATCGAGCCACTGATACGTGTGATGAGCCGCAATTGCGAGGAGTCTGGCGTCGGCTTTCGGTGCCACAAAGTCACTGATGCTTTCGTCCAATGTAGCGAACGCAAAATCCAGATTGTTCGCAGCGCGGCTTGCAGCGATGTAGCGACTAGCTTGCGAATACAGCGGCGCTAGGCAAACTTGACCTGTATCCCAATTTAGGTCCTCGACCACACAGGTCGAGCCGCCAAATAACAGCTGCCGCATCGTCTGGCCGACTTCAGGCTCTCCGGAATGAGGGCTCAATCGCGAAAACTCGGAGCCACTGAAAATGTTCCGCAGCGTGGGCAAATCAGTCCCATAAGTCGCAACGTCGATTTCCGCTGTTACCTGTCGCCCATCCGCAGTCGCTCGCACGTTCCGCAAAGGGAGCGTGATCCCTTTAGCGACGCGGTTTGCAGCAGGGATCATGTGCGTCGACAACCACTCCGCAACCTTTACGTGGTGGTCTAGACGCAAAAAGTCCAGTGCAGCCTCTGCCGGCGTTGTGATGCCAAGGTTGAACTGCCTCAGCGCATTCACGTCGAGCCGAGGCTTGGAGATCTCGTCGTTGTGAGGAAGAAACCATTCCACCCAGCGCATGGCATGCACCCGGGCGAGTAGCAGCCCGCGCAAATAGTTGGGCTGAGCAGCTTCATAGTACCGCTCTAGCTGGCCGCGCTGCTGCGCGTCTTCTGCGCTTTCAGGCCTAGGAAGCGAGCCCCAGACTGCCCGCCAGTATGGGGCGCTGAGCGAGTCGAAAAAACGACTTCTAATCTCAAAGTGATGCGAAACGCTGTCTAGATCACGTTCGCGCGCCCACTCATTGTCAGGCCTCAGGTCAAGGCGCGTCTTAAAGTCGAAGAGGTCTTGTCGGAACACCCAGTCCAGCTGCACAACATCGCGGTTGATTGTCCGAGTCCAATGAAACCTCTCGCCGTACCACCTCAATGAAGTTAGGACCGATAGGCCGCGACCCGTCCAGCCGAACGCCAGTTGCTTGTCAGCCTCTTCGCCAATGCAAGAGAAGATGAGCTGATCAAGGGGTTCTCGGCATCCCATGAGCTCCTGGAGACTTCGCAACAGTCGCGTGTCGGACCTTAGGCAAGCCTCAATAAGCTGCGACATCTCGGCGCGAGCCCAAACATAGAAGTGAATGGGGGCGTACCTTTCAGGCGCGATGTCTGCAATCGCATTGATCAGCTCGTCAAAAAAGCCTTGTAGTAGTTCAGCCTCTTGCCCTGTAGCCACGTCGTGGTTACTCGACCACGGAGCACCGCGAGTCCGGATGACGTCCCGAAACTCGGCAAGTTCCCTTTGCTGATAGATAGGTCTTCCGTCCTCTCCAACAGCATCAGTCTTAAGCCTCTCGACTATCGTCGCCTCTGGCGCCCATCGACCGCTAGCGTTGCTGAAAGGTGTATGAAGTTGCCACTGACTTGTGGTGATGTGACCAGCTAAAGAGCCAAGCCGATTCTCAACATAGTCGTAGTGGACACCGAGGTAGATGCGTACGACCGGAAGGCCGTCTGACTCGAGGCGAGGCAGCTGACTTTGAACGCGCCAAGGAAGTCTGGCCACCGGATAGTCTTCTGGATCATGCTCACCACCTGGCAGGGTTGTCCTGCGAGCTCGCGCCAGCGCCGTGAGCATCGAAAGATTACCCGCGAATCCGGGGGCGGTCCGGCACCCATGCGCGGCCGGCGAATCAAGATCCAGCTCCGCCAAGTGGTCGATAGTCTCGATGCCGTTGGTCCGAAGCACCCTCGCGGCAGACGAGTCGATTGCTACCAACTGCAAGGCACGCGTGCGACCTGCCTCGGGCAGGCAAACCACGTTGAACTTGCAGTGGTCACACTTCGGTTCGATCGAGTAGGGGAGGTCCTCAAGGTCAGCGGAAAGAACGGCATCAATCTGCCCGCCTTCCTCAAGCAGCCTGGTGACATCAGATGTCTCCACATCTAGATCGAGAGCAACCAACCCTCGAACGGGCTGGACTTCTTCCGTACCTTCATCAATTCTTGCGACGACCGCCTCGACAGCATACGCGTCCACAGCTGCCCCAGCGATCTGAAGCCCGTCGTTCTCAACAAGCTCGCGGACTAGCAGCCTGTAGACGGCCGCCTGAATTCGCTGGTACGTCTTATCCTTTCTAGACGCTTTGCATTCAACGAGTCGAACTCGCGGCGTCTGGCCGCGCCATTCGACGAGTACGAAGTCGATTCGGCCAAGGACCTCAAACGCGCCGATGAAGCCTTCTACATCGATTTCGCGTCCAAATGCCAGGCGCCCTGGTTCTAGCAATCGCAGCATTTCGGCAAACTGCGCCCAGCTTGTTCGGGTCTCCTCGCCAGCATCGCGCCTGGCTCGGAATCGAGTCAGATCCGCAAAGCCTTCAGCGACCAGCCCATCATCAACCTCGTCCTCCCGATCCGCCCCTGCTGTACGCAGGACAGGATCGAGCGGATTGAACAGTCGGTTGTAGAAAGGGAGCTCATGGCGCAGGCTCTGCTCATCCTGTCCGAGTTTCAGACGACGTGCACAGGAATGGTGTCGGATGTACTCTCCGATGTCCGTGACCTTCAGCGATACATGGTCAGCATCTGGCATATCGTCTCCCTTATTGAGCTTTAGGATGGGCGGTCGCGAGCGTTGATTGCGTTACACGAACCCTCTCTTGACGAAGGATTTCCTGGAGCACTTTGATGTCTAACGCAGGGGTCTTGCGGTGCAACATCGCGTGACAATTCGGACAAACTGGTCGGAGATCACGTACCGGGTCCAGTTCATAAGCGACGCCAATCTCAGAGAGCGGACGAAGGTGATGAACGTGGATGTAGCCATCGCCTAGTTCGCCATACGTTGCCTTGAAGTCGAAACTGCATACCGCGCAACGCAATCCCCATCGCCGCAAGCATGCGGCGCGAGCGCTGGCGTCGCGCTCGTAGACGTTCACCGTGACCGTTTTCTTGGCGCCCTCAATAAATGACCCGGCATCGGGGAGCTCGTCCGGAAAGTTGACGGGGTTGGTAACTAGATCGAAGTTCCAAAGGACTTCCACAGGAGTTGAGTCCTTGACGTCCTTTGCTTTTGCAGTCCCTGCAAAAAGAAACGGCCCGCGGTTGTCACTACGGTAGAAAAGATAAACCCGACCAATGCCTGAGGTAATGCCGCGAATCGCAGGCTGACGAACCGTCGTGCCCGTTTTGCCGAACCAGACTAGATCCTCACCCACGAATCGGTTTCGATAATCGTGACCGGTACGGCCCGGCGTGCCGATTCCGCAGAAGATGAACCAGTCGCCGCGGTGGGAGGTGTATCCCGTGTACCAATTGCCGCCTCCAGGGTCATCGATGCCGATGACCCGGAAGACATCCTGCCGCGTGTAATAGCGGCCGATAACGAACTGATATGCCTCCGTTGCCATTCAGCTCCCTCCTCAAGATGTTCTGGTCATTTTCATCCGAGGTGTCATGGCGATTTCAACTACCTGTCGCGCTTTTCACGGCATATGTCGTCCTACAAGTAGGGGGCGGTCTCCGCCTATGTGGAGCCAGCCAGAAGCACTTCTTAGCTCAACCTCTCACGCCATATTTGCCCCGCAGTCCTCTCCAGGAATCTTTCAACAACTGCGTCAGCAATGTTTCACTTACCTGGCACGGATTTCACTATCCATGTCACCCGACATCGTTCAAACGTCGATGTTGCCAGCCCGCAGCGCATTCGTCTCAATGAAGTCCCGCCGCGGCTCCACCTCGTCGCCCATCAGCATGGTGAACACCCGGTCCGCCTCGATCGCGTCGTCGATCTGCACGCGTAGCAGGCGGCGCACGGCGGGGTCCATGGTGGTTTCCCACAGCTGCTCGGGGTTCATCTCGCCCAGGCCCTTGTAGCGCTGGCGGCTGGTGGTGCGTTCGGCTTCGCTGATGAGCCATTGCATGGCCTGGCGGAAGTCGGCCACCTTTTCTTCCTTCTGCTTGTCGCCTTCGCCGCGCATCGCCTTGGCGCCCTCGCCCAGCAGGCCCCGGAAGGTGTCGGCGGCTTCGGCCAGGGCGGCGTAGTCGGCGCCGTGCACGAAGTCCTGCGTGATGATGCTGCTCTTGATGTTGCCATGGTGGCGGCGGCTGATGCGCAGCACGGGCTTGTCGGTGCGTGCGTCGAACTCGCCGGCCACTTCGGGCGGCACGCCGGTGGTGGACAGTTCGGCCAGCTTGGCCTGCATGGCCACGGCGCTGGCTTCGGCCTGTTCCACGGTGTCGAGGTTGACGGCCACGCCATCGGCGATGGCGCGCAGGGCCTCGGTGTCCATGAAGGCCGACAGGCGCGCGATGACGGCCTCGGCGGTCTGGTGCTTGCGCGCCAGTTCGGCCAGGGTGTCGCCGGTCAGCGTCTGCGGCTGGGCTCCGCCGGTGTTCACGCTGGCGTGGTGGAGCGCGATGCGCAGCAGGTAGCTGTCGAGCGCGGGGCCGTCCTTCAGGTACAGCTCTTCCTTGCCGTTCTTCACCTTGTACAGCGGCGGCTGGGCGATGTAGATGTGGCCGCGTTCCACCAGCTCGGGCATCTGGCGGTAGAAGAAGGTCAGCAGCAGGGTGCGGATGTGGGCGCCGTCCACGTCGGCGTCGGTCATGATGATGATGCGGCGGTAGCGCAGCTTGGCGGCGTCGAAGTCGTCCACGCCGCTTTTGCCGGATTCGACCGCGGCCTTGCCGATGCCGGTGCCCAAGGCCGTGATGAGGGTGACGATTTCGTTGCTCGAGAGCAGCTTTTCGTAGCGCGCCTTTTCCACGTTCAGGATCTTGCCGCGCAGCGGCAGGATGGCCTGGAACTTGCGGTCGCGGCCCTGCTTGGCGGAGCCGCCGGCGGAGTCGCCCTCGACGATGTAGATCTCGCACAGCGCGGGGTCTTTTTCCTGGCAGTCGGCCAGCTTGCCGGGCAGGCCCATGCCGTCCAGAACGCCTTTGCGGCGTGTCATTTCGCGGGCCTTGCGTGCGGCCTCGCGCGCGCGGGCAGCCTCGACGATCTTGCCGCAGAGGATCTTGGCGTCCTGGGGCTTTTCCTCCAGGTAGTCGGTCAACGCCTTGGCGACGATGTCTTCCACGGGCGCGCGCACTTCGCTCGAGACCAGCTTGTCCTTGGTCTGGCTGCTGAACTTGGGCTCGGGCACCTTCACGCTGAGCACGGCGCACAGGCCTTCGCGCATGTCATCGCCGCTCACTTCCACCTTGGCCTTCTTGGCCAGTTCGTTGTCGGCGATGTATTTGCCGATCACGCGCGTCATGGCGGCGCGCAGGCCCGTGAGGTGGGTTCCGCCGTCGCGCTGCGGGATGTTGTTCGTGAAGCAGAGCACCTGCTCGTTGTAGCCGTCGTTCCACTGCATGGCCACTTCCACGCCGATCTCGGTGCCGGGGATGCCGCCGTAGGTGTCGGCCGGCCGGCTGCCCGTGGCGTGGAAGGTGGTGGGGTGCAGCACCTTCTTGGCGCCGTTGATGAATTCCACGAAACCCTTGACGCCGCCGGCGCCCGAGAAGTCGTCCTCCTTGCCGGTGCGCTCGTCCACCAGGCGGATGCGCACGCCGTTGTTCAGGAAGGACAGTTCGCGCAGGCGCTTGGCCAGGATCTCGTAGTGGAACTCGTTGTTTTCTTTGAAGATTTCGGTGTCGGGCAGGAAGTGCACCTCGGTGCCGCGCTTCTCTGTCTCCCCCACCACCTTCATCGGCGAGACCTCAACGCCGTTCACGGTCTCGATCACCCGGTTCTGCACAAAGCCGCGGGCGAATTCGAGCACATGAACCTTGCCTTCGCGGCGCACCGTCAGGCGCAGCTTGCGCGACAGCGCGTTCACGCAAGACACGCCCACGCCATGCAGGCCGCCCGAGACCTTGTAGCTGTTCTGGTTGAACTTGCCGCCTGCGTGCAGTTCGGTCAGCGCGATTTCGGCGGCCGAGCGCTTGGGCTCGTGCTTGTCGTCCATCTTCACGCCCGTGGGAATGCCGCGGCCGTTGTCGGTCACGCTGATGGAGTTGTCGCTGTGGATGGTGACGACGATGTCGTCGCAGTGGCCCGCCAGGGCCTCGTCGATGGAGTTGTCCACCACCTCGAACACCAGGTGGTGCAGGCCCGTGCCATCGCTCGTGTCGCCGATGTACATGCCGGGGCGCTTGCGCACGGCCTCCAGGCCCTCGAGGATCTGGATCGAACCCTCGCCGTAGCCCTCGCTCGCACCCGCCTGGTTGGTGTCGATCTTCGGAGTCTCGCCCGCGCCCTGGGGTTCGGACTCGGGAAGCGTGTTGTCAGCGGTCATGGGAGGCCTTGGGGTCCGAGGAAACCGGGGTTTCCTGCTGTCAGTAGGGGTCAAATGGGCTGCTAGCGCTTGTATACCGTGCGCTGGCAGCTATCAATAGCATAGTAGTGGTTGAGCGGCTCTCGCTTCGTCAGATGCGCATGGGCATCACGACGTACTTGAAGCGGTCGTTCTCTGGCACGGTCATCAGCGCAGAGCTGTTGCCATCGGCCAGGTCGATCTTCACCATGTCCTGGCCCATGTTGGCCAGGGCGTCGATGAGGTAGGTGACGTTGAAGCCGATCTCGATGGCGTCGCCGCCATAGTCGATGTCGAGCTCGTCCACGGCCTCTTCCTGCTCGGCGTTGTTCGACGCCACGCGCAGCAGGCCGGGCTCGATGTTCAGGCGCACGCCCTTGAACTTGTCGCTGGTCATGATGGCCGTGCGCTGCAGGCTTGCGAGCAGTGGCGCGCGGCCCAGGGTCACGCTGTTGTGGTGGTTCTTCGGAATCACGCGGTTGTAGTCGGGGAACTTGCCTTCCACCAGCTTGGTGACGAACTCCATGCCGCCGAAGGTGAACTTCGCCTGGTTGTTGGCGAACTGCATC